>JAJZRZ010000024.1:0-9474 GCA_021850085.1 Actinomycetes bacterium
CGTCACATCCAGGACAACTTAGTGTCGCGCCGGTGTCACTCGGGGACTCGTGCAGTCGGGGGCGAGCGGCTTGGTCGCGGCGCGAGCTGCGCTGTCAGCCTTGGCCGACCAGCCGGATCGGGGTGCGGCACCACGGTTCAAGCGGAGGGCGGACCGATGATCACGCCAGCGGGCGCCGAGTGCGTCTACTACTACGAGGACTTTGCGCGCGGCGCGCGCCGCCAGCTGTGCCGCGTTCCCAAGGATTCGCGCAGTGACTCGTGGGGGGCCTCCGACTGCCTCAGATGCCCCGTACCCGGCATCCTTGCCGCGAACGCCAGCCGGCGTCTGGACATCCGCGTACGATTCCGCCGCGGCAGATTCGGGGTGGGCAGGCGCGCCGAGGCCGAGGTCTGGTGTACCGAGCACGGCCCGGTCATCTCCGACCCTCACGTCGGCTGTCCCGAATGCAACGCTGAGGCGGACCGCCTGCTGCGTGAAGCGCTGGAATGAGCGCCTTGTAACCTACTAGCGCAGCACGCGTGCGTCAGGCATACTTACCGCGCGTCCCCACAAGGACGCTGAGCGCCCGCCGGCCTCGGCGGCGCGCCCGGTCCGGGAGCGGCTACAGGTGTCCGCGGGACCGAACACATTCGAGGAGCTCAACAACATGGCCGGCATCGTCCTCGTCGGCGCCCAGTGGGGCGACGAAGGCAAGGGCAAGATCACCGACCTCATCGCGGACGACTTCGACTACGTCGTGCGCTTCCAGGGCGGCAACAACGCGGGACACACCGTCATCCACGCTGGGCGCACGCTCAAACTGCACCTGATCCCGAGCGGCATCATGTACCCGCACATCACTCCGGTGATAGGCAACGGATGCGTGATCGATCCCAAGGTGCTGCTCGAGGAGGTGGACCGACTCGAAGCCGACGGACTGTCCACCCATCGTCTGCTCATCAGCTGCAACGCCCACCTGATCATGCCGTACCACCGCGACCTAGACGGCGCTAGCGAGCGGCGGCTCGGCAACCTCGAGATCGGTACCACCCGTCGGGGGATCGGGCCCGCGTACATGGACAAAGCCTCGCGCATGGGTCTGCGGATCCAGGACCTGCAAGACGAGCACATCTTCCGCAAGAAGGTGGAGGCTGCGCTCCACGAGAAGAACGACATCCTTGAGAAGATCTACGGGCTACCCACGTACACGGTGGACGCGATAGCCGAGGAGTATCTCGCGTACGCCGAGCGCATCAAGCCGCACATCGCCGAGACCAGCGTCATCGTCAACCGGGCGCTGGACGCCGGACAGTGGGTGCTGTTCGAGGGCGCCCAAGGCGCGCTGCTCGACATAGACCACGGGACCTACCCCTTCGTGACCTCGAGCTCGCCCACCGCGGGCGGGGCGTGCACGGGGGTCGGCGTCGGCCCGAAGCGCATCGATCGCGTCCTCGGCATCGCCAAGGCCTACATCACGCGCGTCGGCTCCGGCCCGTTCCCGACCGAGCTGGCCGATGACGTGGGTCGGCATCTGATCGAGGTGGGTGCCGAGTACGGAACCACGACCGGCCGCGAGCGCCGCGCGGGATGGTTCGACGGCCTCATCGCACGGTACGCCGTGCAGGTGAACGGCCTCACCGACCTCGTGATCACCAAGCTCGACGTCCTCTCCAACCTCGACACCATCAAGGTGTGCGTGGCGTACGAGTTCGAGGGTCACCGCTA
The DNA here is from genome assembly GCA_021850085.1 of Actinomycetes bacterium. Taxonomy (GTDB): domain Bacteria; phylum Actinomycetota; class Coriobacteriia; order Anaerosomatales; family Anaerosomataceae; genus UBA6100. Next base: position 1,708 of record JAJZRZ010000024.1, read on the forward strand.
CAGCGAGCTGCCGTGTCACCAGACGGTCTTCCATCACGCGCGGCCCATCTACGAGGAGCTGCCCGGCTGGAAGCAGGACATCACCGGCTGCCGCACGTTCAAGGAGCTGCCCAAGGCAGCGCAGGATTACATCACGTTCCTCGAGGACTTGGCCGAGGTGCCGGTGGCCATGATCGCCGTCGGGCCGAGCCGCGAGCAGACGATCATGCGCAGGTGGGGGTCGCGGCAGTAGAGGTGCCGGCTGGGGCATGCGGTGCCGCCCCCAGACCCTGCCCGCGCTTGCCGATGGGCTACAATCGTCCCACTGTCACGGCCTCACACCGGGAGACCTCATCATGCGAATCCTCGTCTTGGGCGGCGGCGGCCGCGAACACGCCATCGTTCGGGCCCTCTTAGCCTCGCACCACCACCCCGAGGTCTTCTGCGCGCCGGGCAACGGCGGGACCGCGCAGATCGCCACCAACGTCGACATCCCCGAGGGCGACCCCGCGTATGTCACATCGTGGGTGGCCCGCAACGGGATCGACTTCGTGGTGATAGGGCCGGAGGCCCCGCTCGTGGTGGGCACCGCCAACATGCTCGCGGTCGAAGGCGTCCCGGTTTTCGGGCCGAAGGCGGCCGGAGCCGAGATCGAGGGCTCGAAGACCTTTGCCAAGGACCTGATGACGCGTCACGGCATCCCGACGGGCGCATACAAGGCAGTGGACAGCGCTAGCGATGCGATGGCGTATCTGGCCCGCGTGGGCGCCCCCGTGGTGGTCAAAGCCGACGGTCTTGCCGGCGGCAAGGGCGTGACGGTCGCCGATACGGTCGAACAGGCCACGTACGCGGTCAACAACGCGCTGGAAGGCGCTTTCGGCATGGCCGGAGAGGTCGTCGTGATCGAAGAGTACCTCGAGGGTCCCGAGTGCTCGCTGCTCGCGTTCACGGATGGGCAGACCGTGCTGCCGATGCTCCCCGCGCAGGACCACAAGCGCGCCTACGACAACGACGAAGGCCCCAACACTGGCGGGATGGGCGTGTACTCTCCCGTGCCCGCTGTGGACGAGAACACGCTCGCTGAGATGGTGTCGATCCTCGAGAACACCGTCGCGGCGATGCACGCCGAGGGCATCGAGTACCGGGGTGTCCTGTACGGAGGCTTCATCCTCACCACCGACGGACCGAAGGTGCTCGAGTACAATGCACGCTTCGGTGATCCTGAGGCGCAGGTGCTGATCCCGCTGCTCAAGACGGACCTCCTCGACGTCATGCTCGCCACGGCGAACGGCACGCTCGCCGACATCAGTCTGGAATGGCGCGACGAGGTGGCCGTCTCGGTGGTCCTGGCCTCAGGGGGCTATCCGACGAGCTACGACACGGGCACGTCCATCACCGGCATCGAGGACGCCGAGGCGATGGAGGGAGTCACCGTCTACCACGCCGGAACGGCGTTCGACGGGAACGGCCAGCTCCTCACGGCCGGCGGGCGGGTGCTCAACGTCACTGGCGTGGCGCCGACGTTTGCCGAGGCGCGCGAGCGGGTGTACCGGGCCATCGAGCGCATCTCCTTCAGCAACATGCATTACCGCACCGACATCGGGCTCCGCGCGATCGACCGGGCGGCTGACGGCTGATGCTCGCCGAACGGCTCCTGTCCGCGGCCGTCGCGAGGGCCCAGAGCAGGTACTTCACCGATCGACCGTCGGCCGTCTCGTCCCTGCCCGGACCGGAGCCAGACACCAATTACCTGCTCTACGCGCACGTGCCGTTCTGCGAGCGCCTCTGCCCGTACTGCAGCTTCAACCGCTTCCCCTTCGCCGAGGACCCGGCGCGCGAATACTTCGGCAGCCTGCGCACCCAGATGCGGATGGTGGCCGAGCTGGGCTACACGTTCGATTCGCTTTACATCGGCGGCGGCACCCCCACGGTTCTCATCGACGAGCTGTGCGCGACCATCGACCTCGCCCGCGAGCTGTTCGGCACGCTGGAGGTTTCCACCGAGACCAACCCCAACCACCTGATCCCCGAGGTGCTCGAACCGCTGAAGGACCGCGTGCAGCGGCTCAGCGTGGGCGTTCAGAGCTTCGACGACGGCCTGCTCAGGCAGATGGATCGCTACGACAAGTACGGCTCGGGTGCGGAGATCCTGGAGCGGCTGCAGTCGCTCCAGGGCTTCTTCCACTCGCTCAACGTGGACATGATCTTCAACTTCCCGAGCCAGACCGAGGACATCCTGCGCACCGACGTGGAGATGGTCAAGGCGAGCCGCTGCAACCAGACCACCTTCTACCCGCTCATGGCCTCGCGCGCGGTGGAGAAGTCTCTCAGGGGCAGCGTGGGGATGGTGGACTACGACCGCGAGGCCCGCTACTACGAGATCCTCTCCCGGCAGCTTGCCGACACCTTCGAGCTTTCCACCGCGTGGACCTTCTCACGTATCGGCGGCGGCATGATCGACGAGTACATCGTGGACTACGAACAGTACGTCGGAATCGGCAGCGGTGCGTTCAGCTACCTGCGCGGCGACATCTACGTCACGACATTCTCGCTCCGCGATTACTCCAAGGCGATCCGAGGCGGCCTCATGCCGGTATCGGTGGGGAGCCGGGACAACGGCCTAAAAAACCGGATGCGCTACCGGTTCCTGATGGAGCTCTTCGGCCTGCGGCTCGACAAGAAGAAGTTCGAGCGGGACTTCGGCGTGAGCGTGGAGCGCGGCCTGCCGCTTGAGATGCTCTTCTTCCGAACCTTCGGCGGCTTCGCCACCGATACTGCCGAGGAGATCACGCTCACCGAGAAGGGCCGCTACCTCACCGTCGTCATGCAGCGGACGATGTTCGCGCAGCTGAACGACTTGCGGGACGCCGCGCGCAACGCGCTTTCCTCCGAGGAGCGCTTGTTGCTGTTCGGGGATGGGACGAGCGCCTGCAAAGCGTCGGGTGATGCGAACGGGTAGCCCGGTGACCGTACCGCTCAGCAGGTTCTAACGGAGCACGATCGCTCGTGCGTATGCCTGGACAGGGTAGGATTCGGCCACGGGCCCTTCGAACCAGATGTCCACCGCGTCACCCTCCGCGAACTCCGAGAACGCGATCGGCTCGTACCCGTCCTCGGCCTCGCGCAGCAGCGAAGTGTCGCCGTCCACGCGCACCTGCGCCCGGTCCACATCGAACACCGGCGGGCCAGCGCTCTCGACAAGCATCGAGCCGCTGTCCCCTGATCGTGAGATCGACGTTATCGTGCCGCGCACCGACGGGTTCTCGTCCGGCGGGGAGGCGGGTGAGCATGCCGCCGAGGCGGCCACCGCAACCAAGACCAGCGTGATCGCCAGCAGTCGTGCTCGCATGGGCGCACCTCCTGAGTGGGTCGTGCAGGTATGATGTACCCGCGCGACGGGCGGTTCACCTGTGTCGCCGGCGCTCAGAATCGACTGGAGGACGCCAATGCCGCATCGCCCCTACGAGGACGTCCGTATCAGCGGTCACCTGATCGACTCAGGCATCATGTCGGAGATCATGGACGACATCGTGGCGCTCGACGGCGAGTTCGAGACGCTCTCCTTCGAGGTGGGGCGCACGAATGACGACGAGTCCACTGCCCTGTTGCGCGTGAAGGGGCGCGACGTGGCTCATGTGGACAAGATCTTAGGGGTCATCGGCCAGCTCGGCGCCGAGCCGATCCATGCCGAGGACGCCCGCACAGCTCCAGCGCCCGCCGATGGCGTCTTCCCCGAAGGCTTCTACGCGACCACGAACCTCGAGACCGCCGTGCGCATCGCCGGCCGCTGGGTGGGAGTTTCCGGCCCGGAGATGGACCTCGGCATCGTGATCGATGCGCAAGGAGCACATACGGTTGCGATGGCGGATGTGGTCGCAGGTGAGCAGGTCGTGATCGGGCACAATGGCGTGCGCGTGCGTCCGCTCGAGCGTCCGCGCGACAAGCAGGAGTTCGAGTTCATGAACTCCGAGGTTTCCTCGGAAAAGCCCAAAGCGCTCGTCATCCGCGATGTCGCGCGCATGTTGCGGCGCGTGAAGGACCGCGGCCAGAGCATCATCCTGGTGGTCGGCCCCGCCGTGATCCATACGGGCGCCGCCGAGCACCTGGCGCGTCTCGTCCGGCTCGGCTACGTCTCGGTCCTCTTCGGCGGGAACGCTGTCGCGGTGCACGACATCGAATCGGCGCTGTACGGGACCTCCCTCGGAGTGTCGATGGAGGCGGGTATGCCGACGGTGGGTGGCCACGAGCATCACCTGCGCGCGATCAACACGGTCCGGGCGGCCGGCGGCATCAGGCAGGCGGTTGAGAAGGGCGTGCTCACCGAGGGCCTGATGCACATGCTCGTCACGACAGGCACGCCCTACCTGCTTGCCGGCTCGATCCGCGATGACGGCCCGCTGCCGGACGTCATCACCGACGTCCTGGAGGCGCAGCGCGCCATGCGATCGTACTGCCAGAAGGCGGGCGCCTGCATCATGCTCTCGACGATGCTGCACTCCATCGCCACCGGGAACATGCTTCCCGCGAGCGTCACCACCGTGTGCGTGGATATCAACCCCGCGGTTGTGACCAAGCTCGCCGACAGGGGTAGCTTCCAGACGATAGGCATCGTCACCGATGTGGGGCTCTTCCTCGAGATGCTGGCCAACGAGCTGGAGCGCGAGGAGCGCTGACGCGGGCCGGGGCCTCGCTTCGGGTGAACGGAAGGAGTCCCATGTCCACAGCCACGTTCGCGCTCGGTTGATTCTGGGATCCGGACGCCCGGTTCGGGCGTCTTCCCGGCGTGCTCGAGACGCGCGTCGGATACGCGGGCGGCACCACGCCGGACCCCACGTACCGGTCCATGGGAGACCACAGCGAGTCGATCCAGATCGATTTCGACCCTGCGGTGATCTCCTACCAGGACCTGCTCACCGAGTTCTGGGCGAGCCATCGGCCCACCCGCCCATCGCGCTCGCGCCAGTACGCGTCGTTGGTCCTGCACGCGGATGAGCAGCAGCGGCAGGCGGCTGAGGCCTCGAAGCGGGCGATGGAGAGCCGCTTCGGCACGATGCACACCGACATCCTTCCACTCGGCCGATTCCACCTGGCGGAGGAGTATCACCAGAAGTACTACGCCAAGCACGGGATGCTCGGCGCCGCCTGCCCCACGGCCCGGTAAGGAGGGCGCGATGAAGCGCTACGATATCGAGCACGACGAAGCGGGCTGGAAGGCGCTGCTCACCCCCGAGCAGTACCGCGTGCTTCGCCAAGCGGGTACCGAGACGCCCTTCGTCGGCGAGTACGTCGACACCGACGTCGAGGGGCTGTATCGCTGCCGGGCCTGCGGCAACCCGATCTTCGGTTCTGGAACGAAGTACCATTCCGGCTGCGGTTGGCCGAGTTTCTTCGAGCCCGTCTCGCCTGATGCGGTCGAGGAGCACCTTGATATCAGCCGAGGTATGGCGCGGACGGAGGTCCGGTGCGGCAGGTGCGGCTCGCACCTGGGCCACGTGTTCACGGACGGGCCTCGCCCCACCGGATTGCGCTACTGCATGAACTCGGTGGCGCTCGATCTTGATGAGGACGCCGAAGGCTGAGCGCGGCGCCGATTGCTCGGCGTGCAGTGACGACGTACCTCGCAGTGCCGTTCGGCGGAACCCTGTCACGGACGAGCGGTTGCATGCCGATGACGAGCGTATGACCGGACGACAGAAACGCTGGGAGATATGGCGCCACGTCATCGGCGTGGCGGTGTGCCTCGCCATTGGCTGGGCAGGCATCGTCCAGGGGTGGCGGATTCCGATCGTCGCGGATGCGACATACGGGTTCCACGAATTTGGACACCTCATGACCTGGTTTCTGGACGACACCTACCGCGTCATGATGGGTTCGCTCTTCCAGGTGCTCATACCGTTGGGTCTCGCCGGCTACTTCCTGCTGTTCCAGCGCGACGCGCTCGGTGTGTCGCTGATGCTCGCCTGGGGCGCGGTCTCAACCCACGAGACCGCCGCTTACGTGGGCGACGCCACGCTCAGGACCAGCCAGATATCGCAGTTCCACGTTGACCATGATTGGGCGATCGCACTCACCGCACTCGATCGCCTCTCGGCAGCTGACGAGCTTGCCTGGGTGCTGCAGGCTGCCGCGCTCGTCTTCATGCTGCTCGCCATGGGCGTTTCCGCGTGGGGAGCGGTTAGCGCCACCTTCGAGACGCAGCAGGCCGACGAGAACGCCGAGGTGTACCTGCATCGATCGCCCGCACGTGCGCGCGAGGGATACGATGAGTGGGCGCGCTCTCAGGCCGAGGTCTCTGTGCGCGAACGTCTGCCCTAGCCCTGGTCCATGGCACGACCTGTCCGGGCACGCTAGGATGGGATGTCGTCCTGCGGAAGGCAGCGCTTGACCAGCACAGATCCGCTCACCTCCTTCGGTTACACCGAGGACCGCGCCGCCTTTGCGGCCGAACACCATCCCGGCCTGACGCCCGGGCGGGTGGTACGCTCCGACCGCGGGTTCGTCTTCGTCCAGACGGCTGGCGGCATGGTGATGGCGCGCCTCGCCACCCGGCTCGTCAAGCAGGCCGATGATGATGGCATGCCGGTGGTGGGTGATTGGGTGCTCCTCGGCGGCGACCCGTCCGAGCCGTTGGCCGAGTATGTGCTGCCCCGCACCGCGGCGATCGTGCGCCGCGACCCCGGTCGCGCCGCCCGCCCCCAGGTGCTCGCGGCCAATGTGGACACGGTGATGGTCACCCACCCGCTCGCCGAGGAGCCGAACCTATCACGTATCGAACGGGAGCTCGCGCTCGTGTGGGAAAGCGGCTCCGCGCCGGTGGTGGTGCTCACCAAAGACGACCTGAGCGACGATGTCACGCGCGCACTCGAGACGGTCGGCGGCATCGCGCCGGACGTTCCGGTGCATGCCACCAGCGCGGTGACCGGCGACGGTCTCGACGAGGTCAGGACCTATCTCGAGCCGGGAAGGACCCTCGCGCTGATCGGACCGTCGGGATCAGGCAAGTCGACTCTCATCAACGTGCTCGCCGGAGAGGACGTCCGTGCCACGAAAGACGTGCGCGTCTCGGACGGGCGCGGCCGGCACACGACGGTGTCCCGCGAACTGATCCTGCTGCCCGGCGGAGGCATGGTGATCGACACCCCCGGGCTGCGCGCCGTGGGTATGTGGGAGTCGGCCGAAGGCATCGACCGCACGTTCTCTGACATATCGGCACTGGCCGAGAGATGCCGCTTCCGCGACTGCCGGCACGAGGGCGAACCCGGATGCGCCGTGGAGGAGGCTGTGGCCGAAGGCACGGTCACTGCCAGGCGCCTCGAAAGCTATCGCGAGCTGCAGGCCGAGGTGCGCCACCTCGGCGAACAGCTGGACGTCCGCGCTCGGCAGGAGCGCAAGCAAGAGGACAAGAAGCTCGCGAAGACCATCAAGCGCTACTATCGTGAGGGCGGTAAGCCGCCCCGGTCGTAGGCAGCGATCAACACTCCCGTGCAGTAGTACACTGGTGCAGTAAAGCAACCCCCTGCGCGCCGGATCCGACGGAGGCCGACATGCTCTCGATCGTTCTTCCAAAAGGCAGTCTCGAGGAACAGACGCTGCTGCTGTTCGCCGAAGCCGATCTGACGGTCCGTAAGTCGAGTCGCGCCTACAATCCCACCATCGACGACCCGCGCATAGGCAGCGTCAAGGTCCTGCGTCCACAGGAGATTCCGCTGTACGTGGCCGAAGGGTATTTCGACCTGGGGATCTCCGGCCACGACTGGGTCACGGAAACGGGCGCCGATGTCGTGGAGG
>JAJZRZ010000024.1:9484-12913 GCA_021850085.1 Actinomycetes bacterium
AGCTGCCGTACGCCAAGACCGGCACCGGCGTCGTGAAGATGGTCCTCGCTGTGGCAGATGACTCCGCGGTCCGCTCGGCACGAGACATCTCTCCCGGCAGCCGCATCACCACCGAGTTTCCCAACGTCACGCGTGCGTTTTTCGAGAAGCTCGGCATCCCAGTGGAGGTGTCGTTCAGCTACGGCGCAACCGAGGCGAAGGTGCCTGAGCTCATGGATGCGCTCGTGGATCTCACCGAGACCGGAGCCACGCTCCGCAAGAACGGTCTGCGCATCGTGGACGTGATCCTGGAGTCCACCACCCGGCTGTTCGCAAGCCGTGCCGCATGGATCGACCCCGACAAGCGTCGGGCGATCGAGGAGATCCGCACGCTCCTGCTCGGCGTGATCGAGGCGCGCGGTCGCGTGCTGCTCTCCATGAACGTGACCGCCGCGAGCCTGGATGCGGTCATCGCGGTGCTGCCCGCGATGAAACGCCCCACCGTCAACCAGCTCTACGGTTGCGAGGGGTACGAGATCATGACCGTGGCCGAGAAAGCCACGGTGAACATCCTGATTCCGCGGTTGAAGGCCGCGGGCGCCGAGGACATACTCGAACTGCCCATCAGCAAGATCGTTCGTTAGTTGACGGCTCCGCCGGCCCGCTCGGCCGTGCGGCATCCGGCGGCAGGAGGAGATCATGAAGAAGCGACTCGGTCCGAGCGACCGGCTCTACCCCATGCCGGCGGTCCTCGTCTGCGGCGGAACGATCGAGGACGCCGACGCGTGCGCCGTGGCATGGTGCGGCATCTGCGCGACGAACCCGCCCCGCATCGCCATCGCGCTCCGCGGCAGCCGGCACACGCTCGAGCGGATCCGCACGAGCGGCACGCTCACGGTCAACACGGTGCGTGCCGATGACGTGGCGGTCCTGGACTACTTCGGCATCACGCCCGGCAAGGACATCGACAAGTTCGCGGCGAGCGGCTGGACGCTGGAGCCGTCCGTGGTCGTGGAGGCGCCCCGCATCGCCGAGTGCCCCTATCAGCTCGAGTGTCGCGTGACGCACGAGATCGAGCTCGGCAGCCACGTGCTGCTGATCGCCGAGGTCGTGGAGAGCCACGCCGAGGAGGCGGTCCTCGATGAGACCGGCGAGAAGTGCGACGTGGGCACGCTCGACCCGCTCGTGTACATCGCAGGCTCGCGCGAGTACCGGAGGCTCGGCGAAAAGCTCGCCGACGCCTACTCCATCGGCAGGTCGGTGGGCCGCGAGGGCTGAGTGGGCGGCTGGAAGCCGAGCGACGAGGCGAGGCCGGCGAGCGTGACGTGGGCGAGGCTGTCCACGCGCAGGTCGGCGGCCGAGAAGTCCGCTTCACGCATGATCGGACCCGGAACCGCCACCACCGCAAGTCCCGCGTGCTTCGCGGACGCCACGCCGTGCACCGAGTCCTCGAGCGCGAACGCCTGGGACGGGCGCACGCCCAACCTCGCGAGCGCGAGCGAGTAGAGCGCCGGGTCCGGCTTCGTGCGCGTCACGTCGTGACGGGTGGCGAGCACAGCGAAGAGCTGGGCGATCCCCAGCCGTTCGAGGTGGTGCGCCACCCACGAGTGCGATGAGCTGGATGCGACGGCCAAGCGAAGGCCGACCCCCAGCGCCTCCTCGATGAGCGTCTCGACACCCGGCAGCAGCGGTTGCTCGTCGGCGAGCCCGTGCTCCACGGCCATCCGCTCCGGTTCGATGGCAGTCCAGTCAAGCGGGCGGCCCAGCCGCTGCTCGAGCTCGGCACGCGGGTCCCACAGCGCGTCCCATGTGCCGATGAGCTCCACCCACTTCTCGAGCGGCAGGTCTTCCCCGAAGCTTTGGTAGAGTCGCTGCCACGAGCGGAGCGCGGTGGACTCGGTATCGACCATGAGGCCGTCGAAATCGAAGACGACCGCGCGGAGCGCGCGGTCGTCGATTCCCGCTGCTGTGTCGGTCACGCCCTTCGTCCTATCCACAGCCGCCCGGCGCCGCGCACGGCGCGCTCGGCGAGCGGTGCGCGCTCTGCGGGTCGGCCACGGGGATGGTCCGCTGCTCGCCGGGGTGCAGTATGCACGTGACGTCCTCGGCCATGGCGTCACCGGTGCGCTGCCAGGCCTTGGCGCGGCACCCGCGGCAGATGCGCGAATACTCGCACGCCTGAGGTGCGCACTGCCCTTCGGACTCCTCAAGGTCGATCTGGTAGAGCGCCTCGGTGGCCTCGGCGAAGCTCATCTCGCGGATGTTGCCCACCACCCAGTCCTGGGCGAACTGGCAGGGCATGATGCCGCCTGCGGAGTTGAGGTTCATGTGGCCCTTGCCCACCGGGCAGGCGCTGATGGTCTTGAGGCGCTCGAGACCCTTGGAGACATCCACGCCGTTGGCGATGAACTGCTCGGCGATGTAGGGGATGACCGAGGGGATGGCGCCGATGTCGTACTCGAACTTCATCTCCGGGTCGAGCATGTCGCGCACGATGTAGTCGGCGAGCTCCCGCCACTGCTCCACCGACACGCGCGAGTCATCTCCGCCCTCGCTGCGTCCCGCGGTGATGAGGTCGCAGATGTAGACCATGCCGCAGTCGAGGTCCTTGGCCATGCCGATGATGTCGAAGATGTACGGCCAAGTGTCCTTCGAAAGCGCGGTCTTGAGCACCACGCCGATGCCTTCAGCGCGAAGGGCCTTGATGGCTCCGACCACACGCTCGTGTGTGCCGGGCACGCCCACCATCGCGTCGTGGAACTCGGCCGGCCCGTACACGGAGGTTGCGATCCAGCGGACGCCGTAGCTGGCGAGGCGCTTGGCGACCTCGGGCGTGATCATAGTGCAGTTCGTGGAGACGGTGGGGCGGACGCCTTGCTTGTTGATCTCTTCGAGGATCTCCCAGAAGTTCGATCGCATCATCGGCTCGCCCCCCGAGAGGAAGACGACCGGCACGCCGGCTTCACCCATGCGGTGGACGATCTCGATGGTCTCCTCGTCGGTGAGCTGGTCGGGAAGCGCGTGGCCGTCAGCGGCCATGTAGCAGTGGTCGCACAGCAGGTTGCAGCGGTTGGTGATGTTCCAGATGACATCGCTCGGCCGGCCGAGCTGCGCGTTTCGGAACGCCTTGTTCTCGGATTCGGCGAGCGGGCCGTCGAAGAACAGCGTGCGGACGTGTGCCACGTGCGTGTGCCTCCTCGTGTGGAGCGGCCGTGCAGCCCCGTCGCCGGCGAGGCGGAAGCAGAACCCTAACAGGGTAGCACCGTGCAAGAGGCGAGCCAAACCGGCAGGCCACCGGCGGGAGCGAGTGTCGGCACGGCGTTCGCTGGCATCCGGGTACGGGCGCATGCCCGAGGGCGCGAGTACGGCGTACCGCCGAGACGAGGAGGTGATCCAGCGTTGAGTATTCAATGCATCGCTGCGGAGGTGTCCACCTCCTGAGACAGATCG
>JAJZRZ010000025.1 GCA_021850085.1 Actinomycetes bacterium
CTTCAACCTCGACACCACTGTCGAGTTGGTTCCTTCGGCCTCGGAGTCGATACCGGCGGAGGCCCGGCCGACGCTGGAGGCCCGCGTCGGCCCTCCTGATCTCGCGGGCCCAGAAGACGCGTGGCTGCATCGCGAGGATCTGGTGAGCAGATACGGCCAGATGTTCCTCGAGCACATGGGCATCCCCTACGCCAAGGTGGAGGGGGAGCCGCCAAGGCTGCGCCCCGGCGTCTCCGAGGCGGAGAACGTGAGGCGCTGCTTCGCGCGGATGGAGCACGAGCTCGCCGACCTGATGCGTGAGACGTCGGCGTTGCTCTCGCGTCTGACGTCGTGCGTTGCCGTGGTGGCCGCGCCCACTTTGCGGCGGGCACGCATACGCAGGGTGACCGTCGTTCCCCTCGGCCCACGACGCGCGCTGGTGGTGGTGGTCACCGACTTGGGCCAAGTGGCCAACCGCGCTGTCGAATTCGCGGAGGACGCGTCGCCTCAGGCACTCGCCAACGCTGAGCGCCACCTTTCGAGTGCGCTGGAAGGTGCGGTCAGCGAAGCGGCCGAGCGAACGCGTGGTGAGGCGGATGAGATCCCGGGCGTGGAGACGGCGATCGCGGTGCGGGTTCTCGACGCTGCGCTCGATTGTCTCGCCGAGGCCGACGAGGACCGCGTCCTCACCGGAGGAGTTTCCGCCCTGCTGGCCAACCCGGAGTTCAACGACCCGGCCGCCGTCAGGCCGCTTGTCGGCCTGCTTGAGGACGGGATGGCGATGCTGACCGTGCTGTCCGAGGTGATGCGCACCCCTGATGTCGAGGTGCGCATCGGACGCGAGAACCCTTCGAGCGCGCTCGAACACGCGAGCTTCGTGGCGGCCCGTTACGGCGAGGGCGACTCGGGCGGCATCATCGGTGTGATCGGTCCGACTCGGATGGACTACCGTCGCGCGATGTCGGCGGTTCGCACCATCTCAGAGTCGCTAACGGGAGCGCTCGACGCATAGCTCGGCAAAGACAAGAGAAAGGTTCGCGTGTGACCCCTGTGAACTACTACGAACTCTTGGGTGTTTCGCGGGAGGCGAGCGCCGAGGAGATCAAGAAGGCGTTCCGCCGCAAGGCGCGAGAGACGCATCCGGACGTGAACGACGGCCACGGCACCGAGGAGATCTTCAAGAGGATAAACGAGGCCTACGAGGTGCTGTCGGACCCGCAGAAGCGCGAACATTACGATCGGTTCGGCACTGCCGATCCGAGGGCCGGCGCGGGCTACGGCCCGGATTTCGGCGGCGACTTCATCGACATGAACGATCTGTTCAGCGTCTTTTTCGGCGGGGCGAGCGGCAGGACCGCGGGTCGTGTCAATCTTGAAGGTCGAGACGTGCGCGCGCAGGTGACGATCACCTTGGAGACCGCCGCCGCCGGCGGTCAGCGAGAAGTGACGATCTCTCATCCGATGACGTGCGGGACATGCGACGGCGGAGGCGCTGCCGAAGGCGGCATGGCGCAGGCGTGCCCGACATGCGGAGGGACCGGTCAGAAGCGCACGCATCGCAGGACGATTCTGGGAGTCATGGAGACGCAGACCCCGTGCGATCGCTGCGGCACGACCGGTGTCGTGATCGATCGGCCATGCTCCGCATGCGCTGGCCAAGGCCGCGTGAACGGGACCGAGACCATTCGAGTGACCGTGCCATCGGGCGCACCGGACGGCTACACGCTCAGGGTACCAGGAAAGGGTGAGGCCGGTGTGAGACGCGCCCGTCCGGGCGACCTGCTCGTGACGGTGAGGATCCTGCCGCACGAGTTCCTGCACCGAGAAGGGAACGACCTGCACGCCATGGCGGCGATAAACATCGCTCAGGCCGCATTGGGCGGGGAGATCGTGGTACCCGGTTTGGGGGAGGACGTGAGCGTCGAGTTCCGCGGGGGCGTGCACGCGGGGGACACCGTTCGTATGCGGGGCAGGGGCATGCCGCGGATCGACGGTGGCGCCGGGGACTTCGTAGTGCACCTTGACGTTGTCGTACCCAAGAAGCTCACCAAGCGCCAGAAGGAGCTGATCGCCGAGCTCGGCGAATCCTTTGGCACCGGTCGCACAGGCAGCGATCGCACGCCGCTGTCCAAGCTGAAGGACTGGCTGGGGGGCTGATGGCGCTTCACCAGTTCTTTGCCGAAGGCCCGTTGTCCGCATCCATCGGGGCGGAGTTCGTGGTGCCGCTCGGCGGGGCTGACATGCACCATCTGCGGGACGTGCTCCGCCTGGACGCGGGCGACGAGATCATCGTCGCGGGCGGGGGCCGCGCGTTGCGAGTCCGCCTGCTTGCTGTCGAAGAGCGTGCAGTGGGGAGGGTGATCGGTGAGATCGTGCGGTCGCCGCTGCCGCGAGTGACGCTCGTCCAAGGGCTTGCCAAGGGCGAGAAGATGGACGGGATCGTGCGGCAGGCCACCGAGGTCGGCGTCTCCCGGGTCGTGCCGTTTCTTGCCGAGCGGAGTGTGGTGAAGCTTGCCGGCACGAAGGCCGAGTCGCGTGTGGAGCGGTGGCGCCGGATAGCCGCCGAGGCCGCGAAGCAATCGCACCGTGCCGAGATCCCGCACGTGACGCCATTGGTGCGCACCGAGGATCTCCCGCGGCTCCTTCGCGACGCCACGCTCCTGGTGTGCTGGGAGGACGCAGCCGCCGTACCCGGAATCGGGGAGGCGCTTCGAATCGAGGCCCCGGGGCCGGACGCCGAGCTTGCCGTGGTGGTGGGTCCCGAGGGTGGCCTCAGCGCCCGGGAGGTCGCGCTTCTCGAAGCGGCCGGAGGGCGCACGGTCTCGCTCGGCGCCACGGTGCTCCGGACCGAGACCGCCGGGTTGGTGGCGGCCGCTCTGGCCATCTACGAGCGGGGCGGCCTCGGTGCGAGGAATGCCTGACAGCCCGCCGGTTTCGCCACGCGTCGCGTTCGTCACTCTCGGCTGCAAGGTCAACCAGACGGAGTCGGAGGCCATCGCGCGCTCGCTGGGCCTCAGCGCTGAGGCAGCCGTGTCCCGTGAAGCCGACGTCGTGGTGATCAACACGTGCACGGTGACGGCTGAGTCCGATCGTAAGGCGCGCAAGGCGGTGCGGCGCGCGCTCGGCCTGCCCGGGTCTCCCATCGTCGTCGTGACCGGATGCCTCGCCTCTTTGGATGCCGTCGCGCTGCAGGTTCTCGGCGAACGGGTCGTGGTGGAGGCTGACAAGGCGCAGGTTCCGCGGCGCGTGTGCGAGGCGCTCGGCGGAAGCGAGGCCGGCGTGAGCGCACTCGGGACCGCCCGGTCGGAAGGGCACTCCCGCGCGCGGGCGCAGCTCAAAGTCGCGGACGGCTGCGACTGCTTCTGCACGTACTGCATCGTGCCCTACGCCCGGGGACTGCCGCGCGCCGTGCCGCTCGCGGCCATCGCGGCCGAGGCCCGCGAGCTTGTCGCCGCGGGAGTCGGCGAGGTGGTCCTCACCGGCATCAACATCGGCCGGTATGACGACGCGGGTGCGCGCCTGCCGGAAGTGATCGAGGCTGTCGCGGCCTCGGGTGTGCCGAGGATCAGGTTGTCGAGCATCGAGCCCGGCGATGTCACGGACCGGCTGCTAGATGTGGTCTGCGGCACACCGGCCTTCTGCGCGCACCTGCATGTGCCGTTGCAGTCGGGCTCGGACAGCGTGCTGCGGCGGATGGGAAGACCCTATACTACCAGCGACTTCGCCGAGGTCCTCGCGCGCGTTCGCTCGGCGCTGCCCGGAGCGGCGGTGACCACCGATGTCATCGCGGGGTTCCCGGGTGAGACGGCCGAGGAGGCCGAGCAGACGTCGGCGTTCGTGGAGGCACAGGCGTTCTCACGGCTGCACGTCTTCCGTTACTCGGCCAGACCCGGCACGGTCGCGGCGACCATGCCCGGACAGGTCCGGCCTGAGGTGCGGGTCCAACGCGCGGCGCGGCTGCGGCGTCGCGGCAGCCGCCTGGCTGCTGCGTTCTCCCAAGGCCTGAGCGGCAGCGTGGTTGAACTGCTCGTGGAGCGCGTCGTGGGACGCGCCGAGGGGCTCGTGGCCGAAGGAACCACGCGGGAGTACCTTCACATGGCGGTTCCCATGGAGTCAGGCATCGAGGCCGTGCGTCCCGGCATGCGTGTGTACGTCCGCGTCATCGGCCACGACGAGGATGGGTCGGTCCTGGGGGTGGTGGCGGAGCCGAGCCCGCTGCGCGAGGGAGCGCACCCTTCGCGTGGTAGAATCCAAGAGTCGGCCGACCTGCGGGAAGCGGGGCCCGTCCGGAGACAGGAGAAGGTACCGCCAACGTGACGAACTCCACCCAGGTGCACCTGGTAGCCCCTCAGCACGTGAACATGGTCGAACTCCTCGGTGAGGGGGACCATTTTCTGAGGCTCATAGAGGACCAGTTCGAGGCTCGGGTCGGTGTCCGCGGCGACGAGATCACGATTTCGGGCGAGCTGGCCGAGGCACAGGCGGTCGCGGCGCTGTTCGCCGAGCTGTTCGCGATCCTCAAGGGGGACGAATCTCTCACCCCCGAGGCTATCGAGCGCGCCATCGACATGCTCAAGCGCGACGACTGCAGCCCGTCGAGCGTGTTCGCCGACGTGATCCTTTCGCACCGCGGAAAAGCCATCCGGCCGAAGACCGCTGGCCAGAAGCGTTACGTGGATGCCATCCGGCAGAACACCGTGACCTTCGGCATCGGTCCCGCGGGCACTGGCAAGACCTACCTCGCGATGGCGATGGCCGTCGACTCGCTGCGCAAGAAAGAAGTGGGGAGGATCATTCTAACCCGCCCGGCCGTCGAGGCCGGCGAAAAGCTCGGTTTCCTTCCTGGGAACCTGTACGAGAAGGTGGACCCGTACCTGCGCCCGCTCTATGACGCGCTTTTCGACATGATGGACATCGAGAAGTCCACCTCGCTCACCGAGCGCGGCGTTATCGAGGTCGCACCGCTCGCGTTCATGCGCGGCCGCACGCTCAACGACAGCTTCGTGATCCTCGACGAGGCGCAGAACACCACGCCTGAGCAGATGAAGATGTTCCTCACCAGGCTTGGTTTCGGCTCGAGGGTGGTGGTCACCGGCGACATCACGCAGATCGACCTCATCGGAGGACTGTCCGGCCTGCGTCAGGTGCGCGAGATCCTCATGGACGTGAAGGACGTGGCCTTCATCGAGTTGCAGGCTAGGGACGTCGTGCGTCATCGACTCGTCCAGCGCATCGTCACCGCGTATCACGAGTACGAAGAGGCGCAGCGATCGCCGGCGCCCGGCGATGCGTAGACGTCGCCTCATCAACCGCGCGGGATCGTTGTGGCCCGGCACCGGGCCGCTTTCTACCACGCTCGGCAAGCGTATCGTTCTCGGCGCGCTGGTCATCGGCCTAGCCGCGGTCCCGCTCGCGGTGCGCATAGTCCCGCTCGGCCTGGAGCTGGGAGAACCCGCGCCCCGCACGTTCCGCGCTCCTCGGTCGATCCAGTACGTGGATCAGACCGCCACCAGCGCGCTCAGGCAGATAGCGGCCGACGCTGTGGCGCCTGTCTACGAATTCCACCAGGCAGCCCAGACGCAGGCACGTCAGGACATCGTCGGGTTCTTCGCGTCCGTGTCCTCGGCGCGGGCGTCGCACAGCGGGGATGCGACCGCGCAGGTGGCGTTCTTGAAGGAACGCTACGAGTCCCGCGTGCACACCGCCACGATCGCTGCAGTGGTTTCGCTGCCGCCAGAATCGGTCGACAGCGTCGCCCGTTCCGTGGAGGGGCTTGTGGGCAGCATCTTGTCAGCGCGCATCCGGGAGGGCGACCTCGACGCCGCGCGCGACCAGCTGGCGCGTAGCGCCGAGCTCATCCCCCTCGCGCTTGTCGAGCGCTTCGTCGTGATCAGCGTCGGCACCGCATTCCTCGAACCCACGGTCACGCTAGACGAGGCGGCGACCGCCCGTGCGCGCGCGGAGGCCAGCGACCGGGTCTCTCCGGTGGTGGTGGCCGTGCAGGAAGGCGAGAACATCGTCGAGAAGGGTGACATCGTCACCGCTCGCGATATCGAGCTGGTGAGCTCGCTGGGCGGACTTGAGCAGGGCAGGGACATTCTGTCGGTGGGCGCGGGTATCGTCTTGATGTCGCTGCTGATCCTGGCCGCGGGCGCATACTGGGCAGCGTACGACGAGCGGGTCTGGGGTAGGATGCGCGACCTGATGCTTCTTGCGACGCTGCTGCTCGGGATGATGTACATCACTCGCGCGATGTCGCTGCTGTTCCCCGAGGTCTCGCCATACGTCATGCCCGTTCCACTCGCGGCGATCTTCGCTACGCTGCTCGTGGGATCGGCTCCCGCCGTTGTGCTCACGGTGCTCACCACAGTGGCCGGTCTCCTGCTTGGCTTCTCCGGCGGCGTGCAGGTCGTGGCGAGCCTGCTCGCGAGCCTCGCCGCCATAGCGGCGCTCTCGGGTCTCAGCCAGCGCTCGCACCTGTTCTACGCTGGCGGGTTCATGGTCGGGTTGCTGGGACTTGTATCGCTCGGCACCTCGCTCGCCTCGGGAAACGCGGCCGGTGAAGCGCTCATGGCGGGGCTCCAAGGCGTAGCGGGGGGTCTCGTGACGGCGATCCTGATGCTGGGTCTGCTGCCGTTCTTCGAGTTCGTCTTCGGCGTCACCACCGACATCACTCTGCTCGAACTCGGCAATCCGAGCCACCCGCTGCTCAAGCGCCTGATGACGGAGGCGCCGGGCACGTACTCGCACTCAGTGATGGCCGCCAATCTCGCCGAGACCGCCGCGGAGGCCATCGGAGCCAACCCGCTGCTCGCGCGTGCCGGCGCGTACTTCCACGATGTCGGCAAGGTGGTGCGGCCGGCGTTCTTCGTTGAGAACCAGGCCGACGGGCAGAACCCGCACGACACGACGTCTCCGTCTTTGTCAGCACGCATCATCACCGCTCACGTACGCGAGGGCGTCGAACTCGCCGAGGAGCACGGCTTGCCGCAGGAGGTCGTGGACATCGTTCGCCAGCATCACGGCACGTCGGTGGTGGGATACTTCTACGACAAGGCGAGCAAGAAGGGCGCTCCGCTTCTGGAGGCGGATTTCCGGTACGACGGACGCAAGCCCGCCTCGCGGGAGGCGGCACTGGTGATGATCGCCGACATGGCCGAGGCAGGAGTGCGTTCGCTGCCGCAAGCGACGCCGCAGAAGATCGAGGCGATGATCCGGACGATGGTGCGCGGCAAGATCGACGACCATCAACTCGACGACACATCGCTCACGTTGGCCGATATCGAGACAGTCGTCCGCGTTTACACGAGGATGCTTGCCAGCGTGTACCATCCGCGGGTCGAGTATCCTGAACCGAACGAAGATAAGGAGCCGCATGCAAGTCAGCATCGTCAGCCACAGGGAGCCTGAGCCGCTCAACTTGGAGGCGTTCGAGCGGCTGGCGCTGTTCGTGCTCGAGATGGAGGACGTTCCCGGGATGACTGAACTCTCGGTCGCGCTTGTGGAAGAGGACGAGATGGCACGACTCAACGAGCGGTACAGGGGCGTGCCGGGAGCCACCGACGTTCTGTCGTTCGGGTGCGACGACCCGTGTCCTGCGCCGGGGGATGAGCCGATCACGTTGGGCGACGTGGTCATCGCGCCGGCGGTGGCCGAGCGTCAGGCCGCGGAGCTCGGCCATACGATCGAGCGCGAGCTCGACATCCTACTCGTTCATGGTGTGCTGCACCTGCTCGGCTACGACCACGAGGCCGAAGATGACGCCGGCGCCATGGCCGAGCGCGAGTCCGCCCTGCTCGACGCGTACGAGGGCCGGTAGGCGCCCGATGCCGAACCGTTCGCTCGTCTCCAGCTTCAACGACGCGATCGAGGGTATGGTCTACGCGTTGCGTACGCAACGCAACATGCGCCTGCACGCTGCTGCTGCCATCGTGGTCCTCTCCGCATCGTTGTTCTTCCGGATCGGACGACTGGAGTTCATCGCGATCATCTTCGCGATCGCGTTCGTCTTCGCCTCCGAGCTGGCCAACACCGCTCTCGAGGCCGCAGTGGACGTCGCCACCCAAAGTTTCGACCCGCTTGCAAAGATAGCCAAGGACGTAGCGGCCGGCGCGGTGTTCGTGGCGGCACTCAACGCGGTGATCGTGGGCTACATCGTGTTCTTCGCCCGTATCGGCGACGCCGCTGACGTTCTGCTCACACGCGTCCGGCAGACACCTGCGCACATCACCATCATCGCGCTGCTGCTAACAGGCCTGATGGTGCTCATCGGGAAGGCGATCACCAAGAAGGGCACGTACATGAAGGGTGGGTGGCCTTCGGGCCACACCGCGGTGGCCGCCTCGTTCGCCACCGCCATCACCTTCATCACGGAGAGCACGGGCGCCGCGGTGCTGGCCGGTACGATCGCGTTGCTCGTGGCGCAAAGCAGGGTCGAGGGCAGGATCCACACGGTACCGCAGGTGGTGGCCGGCGGAGTGCTTGGGACGCTCATCACCACGCTCGTGTTTCAGCTAAGCTTCTTCTGACGTTGCAGGGAGGGGTCTTCGGGGGATGACAGGTATCGCGTTCATAGCGTCTCTTGCGGCATTGGTGTCTTTGGGTGCCATACTGGCGTTGATCACCGCGGCCGATGCGTCTATCAGGCTGATTTCACGTTCCCGCACGCGCCGGTTGGTCGATGCGGACGTGATGGGGGCAAGCGCACTCGACCGGCTGGTGGAGCGTCCGAGCCGCGTGGCCGCCGCGCTGGCGTTGTGGCGCGGCGTCGCGTACTCCGCCACCGCAGCGACCTTGGCGTGGGCCGGGGTCGTCGTCGTGGAATCGGATCTGCGCCTCGGCGTCGCCCTTGCGGGAGCCGGTGCCGGCGCGCTGTTGCTCTTCACGGTCGGGGAGGCCCTGCCGCGGACCCTTGCCGTCCAGAACCCCGAGAGGGTGGGTCTGGCCTCGGCCCCGCTCGCCTCGAAGGCAGTGGTGCTGCTGTCTCCGGTTGCAAGGTTCCTCACAGCAGGTTGGGTGGGCCTCGCCTCGCTTGTGGCGCGCGACCCCGTGACGGATGCGTGGCTCACCGGCGACGAGTACGGCGGCGAGACGGGTGACGAGGAGGATGCCGGGCGCAACGAGGCGGAGGAGAGATTCTTCGACGCTGTCGTTGATTTCGCGAACACGATCGTGCGCGAGGTGATGGTGCCTCGCACCGACATGGTGTGCCTGGAGGACATTGCCACGGTGCCGCAGGCGGTGGCCGTGATCGCCGAGTCTGGCTTCTCGCGGCTCCCGGTGTTTCACGACACCGTCGACGACATCAAGGGCGTGCTGTTCGCCAAGGACCTGCTCGCGTGCGTCAGCGCCGCCGACTGCCCGCCGTCCGTGGAGCCGATGATCCGTGCGGCGTACTTCGTTCCCGAAACGAAATCGGTGGACGAGCTTCTCTTGGAGATGCGCGAGCGAAAGACGCACATGGCGCTTGTGGCAGACGAGTACGGCGGCACGGCAGGCCTTGTGACCATCGAGGACCTGCTCGAGGAGATCGTGGGGGAGATATTCGACGAGTACGACCGAGCTGTTCCCATGGTGACAGAGCTCGAGGACGGAGGGTTGTTGCTTGACGCAAGGCTCCCCATCGATGACTTCAACGACTTGCTCGGCACCGCCATCGACATCGAGGCCGACTCGATCGGCGGGTTGTTCGTCGAGCTTGCGGGACACATCCCGCACCCGGGCGAGGAGATTGATGTGGAGGGCGTGCGGTTGACCGCCCGCGACGTCGAGGGGACCCGAATACGGACGATCCACGTGAGGCCGAGCGCCGAAGCCGACAGGGAGGGCCCAGATGCCGAAGCACATCACGGAGGCTGATCTCGCTTTGCTAGCGTTCGCTCGCGAGGTGCGGCCGAGAGCATACGCGCCGTACTCCGGCTTTCGCGTGGGCGCCGCCGTCTTCGCGGGCGGCGAGATCTTCCAAGGGGTGAATGCCGAGAACGCGGCTTACGGCTCCACGGTATGCGCGGAGCGTGCGGCGGCGCTCGCGGCCATCACGGCCGGCCATAGGGACTTCGACGCCGTGGCGGTCATCGGAGACTCCGAGTCGCCTTGCGTCCCCTGCGGGGCTTGCCGGCAGTTCCTCGCGGAGTTCAACCCGGCGATGCGTGTGATCATGAGCGGGCGAACCGACGAGATCGACGTGCGACGCCTGGACGAGCTGCTTCCGGATGCGTTCGTCCGCGGGTACCTGGACCAGGACGACGGCGAGGACGAGTAGGTGAGCGTCTCCGCGTACGAGGAGGTCACAAGCGGCTTCGTGGCGGTGGTCGGGCGTCCGAACGCCGGCAAGAGCACGCTCGTCAACGCGATCGTCGGCGCGAAGGTCGCCATCACATCGGACACTCCGCAGACCACACGACACCGCCTGCGTGCGGTGATCGACCGCGAGGATGCGCAGGTCGTGCTAGTGGACACTCCAGGCCTTCACAAGGCCGTCGACGCGCTCGGCGAGCAGGTCAACCGGTCGAGTCTGCTGGCGCTGGCGGATGTCGACGTCGTGGCACTGTGCATCGATTCCACCGCACCGGTGGGGTCGGGCGACCGGTGGGTGGCCGAGCGCGTCGCCCGGGGCAACCGCCCGGTGGTGCTTGTGCTCACGAAGGCCGATGCCGCCAGCCAGTCTCGTGTCGAGAGCCAGCTTGCGAGGGCCCGGGAGATCGTGACGCCGGCGGCCGAGGTCGTCCTGTCGGCCAGGACCGGGTTCAACCTTGAGGCGTTGCTGGAGGCGGTTGTTCCACTGCTGCCGAGGGGGCCGCGCTTCTTCCCGCGCGACATGAAGACCGATCAGCCAGTGGAGGTCATGCTCGCCGAGCTGGTGCGGGAGAAAGTCTTGCGCGCGACGCGCGACGAGGTCCCCCACGCCGTGGGCGTGCAGCTCGACGACATCGAGTACGACGCACGGCGCGACTTCCACACCATTTTCGCGACCATCTACGTGGAGCGCGAGTCGCAGAAGGGCATCATCATCGGCAGGGGCGGTGAGATGATCCGAACGGTCGGGACGCGTGCGCGCGCCGACATGGAGCGTCTGATGGGCACAGGCGTTCATCTCGACTTGCGCGTGAAGGTCAAGAAGGACTGGCGGCGCGACGCCTCCCAGATCAAGCGTTTCGGCTACGGAGAGGGGTTGTAGGCGGTGGATATCGACGCGCTGGCGCGGGTCATGGACCAGACGCTGCTGAAGCCGACCGTGGGTTATCAGAAGGCTGCCGAATGGATGCAGGCCTCGGCGGGACGCGACTTCGCCTCGCTGTGCGTATCGCCGTTCCTGGTTCCGCTCGCCTCACAGCTGCTCGGCGGCACATCGACGCTGGTCTGTTCGGTCGTTGGTTTCCCGCTCGGCTACTCCAATACTGAATCGAAGGTGGAAGAGGCCGCACACCTTGTGAAGCTCGGGTGCCATGAGATCGATATGGTGCTGAACTTCGCCGCTCTCCTCGAAGGCGACGAGCATTTCGTGCTCGACGACATCGCTGCGGTGGTGCGGACCGTGAAGCAGACCTCCGGCGGCAGGGCCATGGTGAAGGTGATCCTCGAGACAGGCTACCTCGAACCGGCAGACATCGAGCGCGGATGCGTGCTCGCGGTGGAAGCCGGCGCGGCGTACGTGAAGACCTCCACCGGTTTCGGTCCGCGGGGCGCCACGGTCGCGGACGTCGAACTCATGCGACGTACCGTGGGACCCTCGGTGGGAGTCAAGGCGGCAGGCGGCATTCGAGACCTCGATGCCGCGCTCGCGATGCTGGAGGCGGGAGCCAGTCGTATCGGCACGTCTGCTGGGATAGAGATACTGGAAGCCGCGCGCACGCGCGCCTAACGGCCGATGGCCCCGTACCGCATCCGAGCCCTCGCGCTCAAGAAGACCAAGCTCGGCGAGTCGGATCTGATCGTGACCCTTCTCGCCGAGGACGGCTGTCAGGTGCGCGCGGTGGCCAAGGGAGCCCGAAAGTCGGGTTCGCGCTTCGGCGGGCGGGTGGAGCCTTTCACCGTCGCCGATCTCATGCTTCGCAGCGGCCGCACGCTCGAGACGATCACCGATGTCGAAGTGGTCGTTACGCACGCACCGCTGCGCGAGGACTACGACCGGGCGCAGGCCGCCTCGGTGGTGGCAGACTTCCTTGATAAGGCCACGGTGGAGTGCCAGCGGGAGGATCGCCTCTTCGCGCTCGCCTGCGCCACTTTGGATGCGATGGAGTCTGCCGAGGGCGACACGCTCCTCGCGCTCGTGGTCGCGTTCCTCCTCAAGGGCATGGCCATGCATGGCTATCGGCCGCAGTTCGACGCTTGCGTCTCGTGCGGCGTCCCCGTCGGTGACGAGACTCCGTTCGCGCTCGAGTCGGGTGGTCCGGCGTGCGATGGCTGTTGCGCTGCCGACGGCGCTCTCGCAGCCGGGTTCGCGCCCCTTCCTCAGGGGGCGCGCAACGCCCTGCGGGTGCTCATGGGCGCACGCATGTCTGAGGTCGGCTCGCTCGGGATCCCGGTGCGGGTGCTCGCAGAGGCTTTCGCCGTCATTCGCGCCTTCGTGGCGTGGCACGTGCCCGCTCGGATGAAGGCGCTGGGCATGTACGCTTCGGAGCTTGCGCGGACGTCCCGCGAGCTCTGAACGCGCGGTTCCGGCCGTCCGGCCCTGGTGTACACTATCCGCACGTTCGAGGAGCCCCGCGTACGCGGTGGAACACGCGGCGTACGCGTACGAGACGACGATTCGGGGAGTTCATGGCGCTCAACTTCCAGGACATGATCATGGCCCTGCAGCGGTACTGGGCCGACCGGGGCTGCGTGATTCTGCAGCCACACGACATGGAGGTTGGCGCGGGTACGTTCCACCCGGCAACCACGCTGCG
>JAJZRZ010000026.1 GCA_021850085.1 Actinomycetes bacterium
GAGTGCTGATGTCCGACGTTCACCGGCTGGACGAACCAGTCGCCGAGCACAGTGGTCGATGCGGGCACATCAGTCGCCGGGTCGCCGATGCGTCGAAGCAGCTTCTGCGTGCATCTCAGAACGAGCAACCCGGACCCCTCACGGCATGTGTCTAACGTCTTTGCGCGTCAGCTGCGAGGCGCAGCGCGCGCTTCCTGCCCGAGTCTACCGTGCGGGCGCCGAGTCTGCTGGACGCGCGGGTTAGGCACCCCTCTCCAGCCCATACTCTTGAAGCTTGCCTCGTAGCGAATCAGCGAACTCGTCCACCGACTTCACGCCTGCGATGAGATGGACGAATGCGTCGACGTCAGGCCGGGTATCCGATCGATATCTCTGGTGCAGCGTAGTCTCGTCCAGCAGCTGAAAGCCGGGCAGAGCGCTCACCACACGGCTACGAGGCACCGCAGCGAGAGATGTGACGAAGTAGTGCATCTCAACAGGGAGTTGATGCCGCCCGAACTCAACACCTAGGGAGCCGCGGAACTCGATTGTCTGGAACAGCTTCTTGAGAGCAGAAGCTGTGACGATTAGGGCGACCTCCTGCCTCAGGTCACTTGTCTCTCTCGTCCCCACAGCACTCGCGGCCAAGGGTGCGCCCCGCTGGAGCCCGGTCCCGTCCTTCGGTTGACTGGTCTTGAAGCCGCGCACGCGCAGCAGCGCTACCGCTTTGGTCGACAAACCTCTGAGTTGGTCAACTTGAGACAGACGGGCGAACTCCTGACGCTCCCGCTGCAACCTTTCAGTCTCCCTCTGTTGCTTCAGAAGCGGAGCGAGCACATGCCGCAGGCGGCTTTCGAGCCGCTTCCTGAAGGCATCGTTCGGGGTGGACCACGAGACGATGTTCTTCATCTGTAGGTCGAAGTGGACCCTGAGGAGTCCCTCAGGATCGTCGTCTCTGGCTTTGAAGTGGTCGCTGCGCGCGATGTAGATGACTGGCTTACCGCTGCCAAAGGCGTACCCCGCCTCGTAGTAGACAGACGGGCGAGCGTATGTCAGATCAACAACGGCGAAATCGGCCGCATCGAGGAGGCGGAAGATCATGTCGTCGATGTCGTCGTTGTGCTCGATACGGTCAACGCGCAGAGGCTGTGAAGTCACGTTCCTCAAGGCGGGACACACGCACTTGTCGTAGACGGCGTCGACGTCGTCCCTGCCGAACGCGCTAGCGACAAAGCACTTCATTGGTCCCTCCCCCAGGTCGTGATGGCGTGCCTAACGCCTGGCGCGTAACCCGCAGCGCCCCTTCACTTCCCTGCCCGAATCTAACGCACACGCGCTGTCGGTGTTGACGCGCTTGTTAGATGCTACGGCTCACCACAACCGGCCCGGGACCGCAGACGACGTGCGTACACCTCATGCACGGAAACGCCCGTGACTCTCGAGCGCTCGCGTGTGGCACCCCAACCGTTCGGTCGCTTATCGACGGCGCTTGGCGGCGCTCTCCTTCAGTGCAGGGGTCGCGCCTAGATAAGCGAAGCAAAGACTCGTACCGAGGGCCGTGCGGAAAGCGGTGCGATCGGACCCGGCAGCAGCTCCCCTAACTGCGCTTCCCCGCGACCCGAGGCTGTCATGCATCTAACGTCTCGGCGCTTCACCAGCGGCTCGCCGGCGAGCGCTTGCCACCCGAGTCTACCGCACGAGGCGCGCCGTCTGTGTGGAAGCGCTTGTTAGCCATCCCCGACATTGCTGGCTCCGACCTGGTCCCAGTACTCATTTGCGACCTTCAGAAGCCCAGCGACGCTGATTCCGTATCGCACCTGCATGGCAGAATCGATGGTCTTCCTGAGGTCGTGCACGAGGCCGGTAAGCGTCTCAATTGCGTAGCCATCAACTGGAAAGGCCTTACCGAGCAGGTCCGCGTGCTGCGGGTACTCCCGTACGAACCTTTCATTCACGATGCCGCTGTGATGGACGAGAAGGTTCCTGATGGCGACTGCTTGGCCGAGGCTCGACTGGGCCTCAGCGGCGGCATCCTTGCTGACACCCGCGACGGCGAGTGCAGTGGAAATGAGCTTCGGGCTGCTGAATGACAGATCGGCCGCTGCCAGCCTGGCGCGCTGCTTGAGCATCTCCTCGATTGACCCGCACGCAACCACCTCTGACATGCGGATCTTGGAGTCCGGTATGAGAGCGGGATCTACCTCATAGACGCATTCAACGATCATCACCAGGTAGTACAGGAATCTGTCGACGATGTGCCCATACGCGAATTCGTGAATCGTTCGCAAGTACTCTTCGACGTCGAGAAGGACTTGCGACTGTTCTGCCCATGCCGGACCCTCCATAGGTGATGAGGGCCCGAAGTGTTCCTCGTATGCGGTCTCGAAGACCTGCGGAGCGTATGTTGCGGTGAGATGCAGGAACGACAGCCAAAACATCAGCTTCGACATGTGGTGCATTGAGCTCATGTTCGCGTAATGGGCCTCAAATGCCTTGATTACTGGCAGCTTCGCTTCGACCACGGCAGTCCTCACGGTATGGCTAACGTCCGGTGCTTCAGCCGCGAACGAGCGGCCGCATCTCAGCCTAGCGCGTGCATGAGTCGGCTGGAAGCACTTGTTAGACGCGGCGAATTCAGATACTAAACGCAACACCCCCGCCCCGCGAGGATGGGGCGACCTGGGGCACAATCGGTTCCTTACTCCCGCCAAGAAGTGAGGACCGGATGCACGCCCAGATCACCCTGGAAGAACGATACGCCATCAACGTCATGAGGAAGCATCACTATTCGATCCGCGCGATCGCGCGTGAGATCGGACGCGCGCCTTCCACGGTCTCGCGCGAGCTCAGGCGCAACTTGCGCCCGAGTGGCCGCTACGTCCCCGGGATCGCGCACTCCTACGCGACCGGCCGGCGCCGACGCTCGAGGCGAAACGCCCGGATCGGACCTGAGGCCTGGGAGGTCGTCGAGCGCTACCTGCGCATGGACTGGTCACCCGAGCAGGTCGCGGGCTTCCTCAGAGCCGAGGGCATCCTGCGCGTCAGCCACGAGACGATCTACCTCCACGTCTGGGCCGACAAGCGCGCCGGCGGGGACCTGTGGAGGCACCTCAGGCAGGCGACCAAGCGAAGCCGCAAGCGCTACCGCTCCCGCGACTGGCGCGGGAGACTCGCAGGCAAGCGACACATCTCGGAGCGACCGGCGCACATCGAGGAGCGGAGCGAGATCGGCCACTGGGAGATCGACACGGTGATGGGAACCGAGCACGGACGCAATAGCGTGGTCACACTGGTGGAGCGGGCGACCGGCTACCTCGTGATGGGCAAGCTTGCGAGACACTGCGCCGCCGACACGGTCGCGCGCTGCGTCGAGCTCATCGAACGGCAGACCGGCAAGGTGGCGACCATCACCGCGGACAACGGCACCGAGTTCCACTCCTACAAGCAGATCGAAGACGCGACTGGCGTGGAGTTCTACTTCGCGACCCCGCACCACGCCTGGGAGCGCGGCACCAACGAGAACACGAACGGGCTCATCCGCCAGTACCTGCCGAAGAGGACGAGCATGGCGCACGTCACACAAGAGGACTGCGATGCGCTGGCAGCGAAGCTGAACTCTCGACCACGCAAGCGGCTCGGCTACAGGACCCCGGAGGAATGCTATGCACAATCGTAGGAGGGCGTTCAGGAAGGCCGTGTGTTGCGATTCAAACTTGAAGTCAGGCGCGCCGCTACTGAGTCCCAGCCGACTCGGGTGGTTCCAGCACATCGCGCTGGCGGTCAATCGCTGCGTAGAGACCATTGCGGAACTGAGTCCAGTTCCGAGCCCCGATTGCCAATGCTCGCATCTCTTGAAGCTCAACCTCCCAGGAGCGGGCAATCTTAAGTAGCTCAAGTGCCTCCGCAGGGTTGAAGTAGTTGGGACAGTTGTTTCGAGCGATTCCCCGAATGTAGTACAGGTCTCGAATCTCCGGATCATCAGCCGAGGCCCGCTCGACACGGCAGATACCGGGCACCTTTCGGAAGGCGAGCTCCCAAGACTCCTGAGTGACAACATCGTCTCCGTTGAATTGCAGGTACTGATCCGCTGCGACATCCATGGCGTGGAGGATTTCGTCGACGCGGAAACTGCGCAACCACTTCTGAATGTTGCGACGGCCGTGGTCGTTCAATGCATACCCGGGAGCGAGATCCTCCCAGTAGACGCCGAGTTCAGACAGCGTGTCCTGTTTGAGTTGGTTGAGGCCCTGCTGCCACTCCATCATCATCTCCAGCTGTTCGCGCCGCTCCTGAAGATCCTCCAGCTGCGCGCGCTGCTTCTGGACGACGGTCGTGTCACTGAGTTGCCGGTCGGACTTGCCCAAGTTGCACGAAACGCACGCGGTGATCAGGTTGGTCATCTCGAGCGTACCGCCGGCTGCGACTGGTTTGATGTGATCAACATGAAGCAGGACGTCAGGGGCGGCCGCGCCGCAGTACTGGCACTTGAATGAGTCTCGCTTGAAGACCTCGAATCGAAGCTTCTTGCCTATCGGCTTACGCTCACCCATACCTCACCTGTGCGATTCTCTCGCGCTGCGTCTAACGCCTGGTACTTCAGCTGCGCGCCGAAGACCTCGCTTCACACAGTAACGCTTGGCGCGTCAGCTGGAAGTACTTGTTAGAGCCTGAAGCGTGCACAGCGCAGCATCTCGATCAGTGGTGTCGAGCTCCACGTTGTTGTCCGAGTAGAAAGGCTCACGCTCTTCGAGCAAGCGCTCGATGCTGGCGATTGCGGTTGCTTGAGGGAGCAACTGACCATGGCGGTCGACGACCACATCAACGTCCCAGTTGTCGTGTTCCATCGCCGCAGGACACTGCGAGAAGATCTCCTGACGTCTGCGGCACAAACGCTCGTAGATATCGGGAGCCGGCAGACGGAACAACGCGACCTTCGACTTTTGCCGCAGCTCGCCCCAGTTCTCGCGCAGCGGGAAGCCGGGTCCGAGACTGATAATCACGCTGCCGCCGTCGATCGCCCATTGGTGGATGAGTGCGGTCTCTGCCCGTTCGATTAGCTCGAGAGCTCGATCTCGACCAAACTGCATGTAGATCTCATAGATGTGCGTCAGCGGCTCATCTGTGTGGCGCGCCACCCACTGGCAGACCGCATCGTCGCTGTCGACAAGCTGGTCATTGGGGAAGGCGGCCTTGGCGAGAGTAGTCTTGCCCGTACAGCTAAAGCCGATCAACAGCAACTTCCCCTGCATCATGCCCCCAGACCGCTTCATGGCTCTAACTAACTAGTATCCAGTCTGCCATTGGGGCGGATGGATGAATAGACCGTTCTATGTAACCTTCAACATCCTGTCCGCCCCGCTCGAATTCTGCGGGAAGTGCAGTCTGTGTAATCCCGCGGCAAGCGTCGCCAGTGGCTGCTCGGCCTTCGGCTCTCACATGTCGTCCAGGGGGCTCCTGACCCACCTGCCGCCCTTGTTGAGCACGTGCGTGTACACCATCGTCGTACGCACGTCCTTGTGGCCGAGGAGCTCCTGGATCGTACGGATGTCGTAGCCGCTCTCCAGCAGCTGGGTTGCGAAGGAGTGCCGAAAGGTGTGGCATCCCACGTTCTTCTGCACGCCGGCACGCGCCACCGCCACCTTCACCGCGCGCTGCAGAACCGTCGGGTGCACGTGATGTCTGCCCTCCACGCCCGTCTTCGGGTTCCGCCACCGGCGCTCCTGCGGGAACACCCACTGCCAGCGCCAGTCGCCCGCCGCATACGGGTACTTGCGCTCGAGCGCGTCGGGCATCACCACGCGTCCCCACCCCGTAGCGAGGTCCCGTTCGTGCACCGCCTTCGCCTTCCGCAGATGCGCGCCGAGCGGCGCCTTCAGCGACGCGGGCAGCATGGTCACCCGGTCCTTCGCGCCCTTTCCGTTGCGCACCATGATCTCGTTAGCGCCGAAGTCGATGTCCTGCACCCGCAGCCGCAGGCACTCGGAGAGCCGCACCCCCGCGCCGTACATCAGCGACGCCATGAGCCAGTGCTCGTTGGAGAGCTCGGCAAGCACCGCGCGCACCTCGGCGCGGGTCATCACCACCGGCAACCGCTCCGGCGCCCGCGCGCGCACCAAGCCCGGCATCTCCCCCACATCGCGCCTGAGCACGTGCCTGTAAAGAAACAGGATGGCCGAGAGCGCCTGGGTCTGGGTCGACGCGCTCACGCCCCCCTGAACCGCGAGGTGCGTGAGGAACGCGTTGATCTCCTCCTCGCCCATCTCCGCCGGATGCCGCATTCCGTGGAACAGGATGAACCGACGCACCCACAGGCGGTACGCCTTCTCGGTCCGCGCGCTGTAGTGGCGGGCCCGCAGCTCGTGGCCGAGCCGGTCGAGCAGTCGCGGTTGTCCTCGTTCGGCCGTCACGAAAGCAGCGCCCTCCTCACTTGTCCAGTGTGGAGAGCGCTGCTTACCAAGATGTCAGCCGAGGCTTAACCGTCCCTGCCGAGCATGCCGTCTTTCGCGTGTCTACCGCGCTTTGACGGCCTCGGCGATCTGTCGACCCCACGCTTCGGCGGCGGCGAGATCCTCGTCGGTGGGCCGGAACTTCACGAGGAAGTCGTCCACCACGATCTCGATCCCGATGCGGTCCAACATCTCTCGCACCTGCCCCTCGGCGCCCTTGCTCCAGCCGTAGCTGCCGAAGATGCCGCCGATGCGACCCACCGGCTTCAGGCCGAGCAGGTACTGCAGATAGCCGGCGGTGCGGTAGAGCATGCCGTGGTGCAGTGTGGGCGAGCCGATGACCACGGCTTTAGACTCCAGCACGTCGGTGGAGACGTGCGCCACGGGCGTCACCGCCAGATCGTGCATCTCCACATCCACGCCGCCCTCGCCGATGCCGGCCGCCACGCGATGCGCGAGCGCCTGGGTGGAGCCCCACATGGTGGAGTAGATGACGACGGCCTTGTCCTTTAGCGCCGAGGAGCTCCACTCGCGGTAGCACTCCCACGCCTTCGCGAACTCCGGCGCTCGCCAGATCACGCCGTGCGACGGCGCTACCACATCACACGGCCAGCCCTTCTCCTCGAGCCTGTCGAGTGCTTTGCCCACGGCCGTGCTGACCGGCATGAGGATGTTCGCGTAGTAGATCTTGAGCTCGCTGATCGCATCTTCGATACCCAGCTCGTCGGCGAAGCGCTCCTCGCTCGCCACGTGCTGGCCGAAGGCGTCGTTCGGCATGAGCACGCGCTCCTCGGCGCAGTAGGTGAACATCGAGTCGGGCCAGTGCACCATGGCCATCGGCAGGAAGGTGAGCGTGCGTCCGCCGAGGTCGATCACGTCATCAGCCTTCACCGTGTCGACCGCAAGGCCGTTGTGGTATTCGGCCACGCTGCGCACGCCCGAGGGAGACGCCACGACCCGAGCCTGCGGCATCGCGGCCATCACTTCAGGCAGGCCGCCGTTGTGGTCGGGCTCAACGTGGTTGACCACGATGTGCGTGATCGAGTCGAGCGGGGTGACGTCGGCCACGCGCGACAGCAGCTCGGGCACGAACGGCCCCTTCACCGTGTCGATGAGCGCGACACCCATCTCGCCCTTTACTACGTAGGCGTTGTAGGTGGTGCCGCGCGGCGTCTCGTAGCCGTGGAAATCGCGCAGGTCCCAATCGACGGCGCCCACCCACCAGATGTTCTCGCTCACTTGGATAGCGCGCATGAAGGCTCCTCCTCGAGTCTCGCCATATCGCTCCATTGTAGATACCCGAGGAGCGCTCGTGTCGCGGCGCCTGCGATGAGAGCCGACACCCCGCCAGTATCAGCGATCCCGCTCCACGAAGAAGTCCGCCATCGACAGCAGCAGGTCGCGCGCCTTGCTCTTCGGCAGCGTGTGCTCGAGCTCGCGCTTGGCATCGAGCACGAGATCGCGCGCGTAGTTGCGGGCGAAGTCGATGCTGCCGGCCTCGCGCATGATGGTCACGGCCTCGTCGAGCAGCGCCGGGTCCTCGGCACGCGCCGCGAGGATCCCAAGCAGTCGCTCCCGCCTGTCCGAGTGCTGCAGCGCGTGCACTGCCGCAAGCGTGCGCTTGCCCTCGGTAAGGTCGCTGCGGAAGTCCTTCTTGGTGGCCTCGCGCGTTCCCACCAGGTTCAGGACGTCGTCTTGGATCTGGAAGGCGAGCCCGGTGGCCATGCCGAAGCCGCGCAGGGCCTCCACGTGCGCATCGATTCCCCCGCCGACGATCGCGCCCACGGCGAGCGGGACGGCGCCCGAGTAGAAGGCGGTCTTGTGGTTGGCCATCATCAGGTAGTCCTCGACCTTCAGGTCGAAGCGGTCGTCGCGCGCCCACCCGATATCGAGCGCCTGCCCCTCGATGGTGCGCCGGGTCATGTGCACGAGCTCCTTGAGCACCCGCAGCCGCACCTCGGCCTCTAGGTTCTCGTCGTCCACAACGGTGCCGGTCACGAGCGAAAGTGCAAGGTCGCCGGCGTTGATGGCGAGCGCGTCGCCCTCGCTCACGTGAAGGCATGGCGCGCCGCGGCGCGTGAGCGAGGAGTCCATGATGTCGTCATGAATGAGCGCGGCGGTATGGAAGTGCTCGATGGCCGCTGCCGAGGACCACGCGCGCTTTGGATCGCCGCCCACGGCTTCGGCAGCGAGCACGCAGATGAGCGGCCGGTGCCGCTTGCCCGCGTTGGCGGTGTACTCGCCGAGGAGTGTGTAAAGGTAGCGCGTCATGTCGGGGTGCGTGCCCCCGTTGAAGAAGTCGGCCAGATAGGCGTCGAACTTCTTCGCGTTGCGCTTGAGATAGAGTTCGAAGGCGGTCACAGGCTCTCCGGACGCTCGGGCAAAGTCCACGCTAGTGTAGGGTCCACGACCAGCAGGGGCAACCGCTTCAGGCCCGCTTCAAGCCAAGAGTGTCCGGCTACGGCAGCAGCAGCCAGGCCCACAGCGTCCCGCCGCCATAGACGACCAGGAACGCCACGTGCTTCACCACGAGCGCGCGGCGCTTGGCGGCAAGTTCGGCCGGCGTGGACTCGGCGCGCCAGTATGCGAGCCTGATGCCTCCCGTGGCGGCCAGGACCACAAGCGCGACCACGAG
The DNA here is from genome assembly GCA_021850085.1 of Actinomycetes bacterium. GTDB lineage: Bacteria > Actinomycetota > Coriobacteriia > Anaerosomatales > Anaerosomataceae > UBA6100. The sequence continues at coordinate 9,061 of JAJZRZ010000026.1, forward strand.
CAGCCAGAACACCAGCGCCATCGCCTCAGCGATCGCATCGGCGGCCTCTGCCGGCAGACCTGTCAGCCGAGTGGCGAGCACCCAGATGACGAGCACGCAGGCAGCCCACGTACCCGTGGCCATGTCGTGGAGGAAGTTGTTCGTGATGCGCACGTACGGGTTGCTCAGCATCGCTGCCCTTCCGAGTGTCTGGCGGCTACTCTTCCCGGAGTCCTCGTTCAAGATACACTCCCTCGGCCGTGAAACGCCTGTGGTAGCTCAACATCACAGCGAGCACGCTGCCGAGGGCGGTGGCCGCCGATACCATCAGCATCACCACGATCTGGTAGCCGGCTGCCTCGAGCGGGTCGGCGCCGGCGAGGATCTGCCCGGTCATCATGCCGGGGATGAATACGATGCCCGCCGCAGCCATCGCGTTGATGGTGGGGATGAGCGCGGCTCCCATCGCCTTGCGCACGCTCGGCGCCGCCGCTTCCCACGGCGTCGCCCCGAGCGCCACGAGCGCGAGCAGCTCGTCTTCTCGCGCATCCATGTCGGCGAACGTACGCTCGAGCGCGAGCGCGATGCCCGTCATTGAATTGCCGAGCACCATCCCCCCGATCGGGATGACGTACTGCGCGCGGTACCATGGCTCCACCTGGACCACCAGGCCGGTGACAGCGAACGTCACGATGAAGCCGGTGAGCGCCATCGACACGAACGAGCTGCCGAGCAGCCCCCTCGGCGCGTCCGGCGCACGCTTCACGATGATGACCGCCGCGCTCGACACCATGATAAGCAGCAGGCCGATGACGACCCACGGGCTGTCGATGCCGAAGATCCACCGCAGCACGAGCCCGAGGACGAAGAGCTGCACGTAGGTACGCACCGTGGCGAGCGCCAGGTCCTTCTCAACCCCAAGCGACAGACGGATCGAGACCGCGCCGACGAGCAAGATGAAGCCGGCAGCGAGCAGCAGCTGCCACCAGCCGATCGCGATGACGCCACCCGCGGCCTCAGCGCCCACCGGCCACCTCCTCGAGCGCTCCACCCGCGAGGCGCAGCCGTCGAGCCACGATCGCATCCGGGCGGTGATGCCGCACGCGCACAACTCCGCCCCCGCTTTCGGCGAAGCGCGCCGTCTGCGCCGCCACCTGTGCGGCCGACTCCTCGTCGAGGTTCGCGTCGGGCTCGTCTAGCAGCAGCACCTCCGGCCGAGTGAGTACCACGCGCACGAGCGCCACGCGCGCGGCCTGGCCCACCGAGAGCCGGGCGGCGTCTCGGTGAAGCGCGACCTCACCGAGCCCGACCGCGTCGAGCGCGTCGCGTAACTCGGCGTCACCCGGAACGTCCGCGCGGTGCCGCACCTTGAGCTGCCAGGGAACGCGCAGGTTCTCCCGCACGGTGCCGCAGAAGAGGACCGCCCTCTGTGGCAGCAGCGCCACGCGCGTGCGCCAGATGCGCGCGCCGAGCGATCCGACCTCCACGCCGTCGAGCGCGAGCGAGCCCTCCACGCCTGGAAGCATGAGCGCGAGCGCGCGCAGCAGCGTGGTCTTACCCGCGCCGGAGGGTCCCGAGATGTCGACCACCTCGCCGCGGTCCACCGTGATGTCCATGCCGTCTAGCACGGCCACCGGGCCGGCGTCCCCCGCCCGCCGCACGCGAAGGCCGCGACCCGTGAGCAGAGCGCCGCTCACCAGCGGTCCCGGTGCACCCATTCGGCGTGGTAGCGCTGCGCCGGCGGTTTGCTCTCGGCGGGATGCCCCACCGCGAGGACCGAGAACGGCTCCACTGCCTCGGGCAGGCCGAGCACCAGCTTCAGCGGGTCGACGCGTTCCATCTTGGGCCAGAAACCGAGCCAGACAGCGCCTAGGCCGAGTGCGTGGATCGCCACGAGCGCGTTTTCCGTCGCGGCACCGCAGTCCTGCTGCCACATCACCTCGTGCTTGAGATCGATCGTGTTCGCACACACGGTGATGGCGAGCGGCGCCTCACGCAGCATCGTGCCGTACGGCGTGCATGCGGCCATCGCGTCGAGCGTCGCGAGATCGGTCGTGACCACGAACCGCCATGGCTGCTGGTTGCCGGCCGAGGGGGCGGACATGGCCGCGCGCAGGATGGTCTCGAGATCCGCCTCGGACACCGGTTCAGCCGTGTACTTCCGGATGCTGCGCCGGGAAAGGATCGCCTCTATGGCATCCAACGTTCCTCCTCGAGACCGCGCGCCTGTGGCGCTACATCGCGGGTGCATTCCCCGGGCCGAGGAACTGCACGATCTGTTCGTCTTTGAGCGACATCAGCCACCCGGCAAGCTCTGAACCGTTTCCCTCAAGAAGCCGAAAGTACTTCACCGCGCACTGCGGCTCGCCGGTAAGGCCGAGACGCGCCCAGAAGGCGCACGCATCGCCATCACACCCCACCCCCAGGTCCCTCACGCGACGCCTGAGCTCGCACTCCTCCACGTGATCACCCCCGTGCACGCTTGGTGGCTGCCACCGGACCGAACCTGCCCGGCTCATCTCCATCATAACGCGAACGACCGGCCCCGTCGGGACCGGTCGCACATCGAAGAAGCTGGCGGAGGCGCGTGCGAATCGAACACACCCGGGACGCTCTTCACGCCCCACTACGGTTTTGAAGACCGCGGAAGCCACCAGGCCCCATCCGCCTCCGAGGCGGTATTCTCCCGACGCTGGATGCGGGTGTCAAACGGCGGGCGAGCGCAAACCTCGCGCCGCCGCGTGCCTTCACCCCAGCTTGCCGAGGGTGCGCACGTCGCCGTCGCGCTTGGTCACGCCCTGGGAGTCGAAGTACTCAAGCAACGGCAGGATGTACTTTCGGCTCGAACCGGTGAGGTCGCGGGCATCCTTGACAAGGATCGACCCGTGCTCTTTGAGGTGGTCCACGATCTTCTCGCGCGCTAGGCTCACCGCCACCGCATCGAAGTGCAGGTCGGGGCCTAGCCGCAGGGCCGCACCCTCGGTGGCCATCTTTCCGAGCACCTTGCGGGCGATACCGGGATCCACGCCGGCCTCGGCGGCGAGCTCGGAGGTGGAAAGCGGCGCGAGACCCTGCCCGCCCAGCAGCGCGGCGAGCTTCTCGACAGCCTCGCTCTCGGCCGCAAGCGCGGTGGAGGCCGCCTTCGGGTGGCGCGCCTCGCCGCCGGCGAGCACCACGATCTCTCGCATCACCGCGATCTCGAGCAACGAGTCGAAGACCTTCGGATCGAGCCTGCGGTCCACCCGGTCGCGCAGCGCCGCGATGCCGAGACCGGTGGCCTTCGGGTTCGCTTCGTGGAAGGCGAGCAGCTCGCGGCCGATCTCGGCGAGCAGGTGCGCCTGCGCTTCCGCTGTGACGAAGTACGTCTCGCCGGCCACCTTCAGGCGCTCGAGCGTGGCCTTGTTGAGGTCGTCGGCCACCTGCGTACGCGGTACGCCGAGGGCGGCGGCCACCTGCGCCGATGTCATCGGAAGCGCGCGGCTTGCGAGCAGGCCGAGTGCGGCGCCGGACAGATCGTGCGCGAGCAGCCGCTCGAGCAGCTCGCGCTCGTGCGACTTCAAGGTGGTGCGCCGAGGCGGGAGAGCGTCGAGCACCATACCGCCGCCGATCGTCCACATCGGCGAGTAGCTGCGGATGATGAAACGGTCGTCGTAGCGCGGGGCGAGCGGCTCTTCGAGGCGCACCTGCGCAAACGAGCTCTCGCCGGGCAGCAGTTCTGAAGCCCCCATGAGCAGCATCCTGCCGAGCACCTCGCGCGTGCCGTGGTGCACGTGCACGCGGGTGCCGCTCGCAAACGGCTTCTCCTCGCTCGCGA
>JAJZRZ010000027.1 GCA_021850085.1 Actinomycetes bacterium
TCCGGCACGATCCAGCCGTCGCTTCACTTCCTCAGCAACCTCAACTACGTCGGCATCGCCGTGATCGGTGGGCTGCGCGTGGCAAGCGGCACCCTTTCGCTCGGAGACGTGCAGGCGTTCATCCAGTACTCCCGCCAGTTCACGCATCCGATCGTCCAGACGGCCTCGATCGCCAACGTACTGCAGTCGGCGGCCGCCTCGGCCGAGCGCGTTTTCGAGCTGCTCGACGCTGCGGAGGAGTCCCCCGACGCGACGGGAACGCGCATCGTCGAGCGCCGCGGCCACGTGGAGTTCCGTGACGTGACGTTCGGCTACTCGGCGGACAAACCGCTCATCGAGCACTTGGACCTTGAGGCGAAGCCCGGTCAAACCATCGCGATCGTCGGCCCCACGGGCGCGGGCAAGACCACGCTCGTCAATCTGCTCATGCGTTTCTACGAGCTTGACTCGGGAACGATCATGCTCGACGGGACCGACATCCGGCTGATGGCGCGCGACGACCTGCGGCGGACGTTCGGCATGGTGCTGCAGGACACGTGGCTGTTCAGAGGCACCATCCGGGAGAACCTCGCATATGGTCGCGAAGGCGCGACAGGTGAGCAGATCATGGCTGCGGCGCGCGCGGCGCATGTGGACCATTTCGTACGGACCCTCGCGCTCGGATACGATACCGAGCTCAATGACGACAGCTCGAACATCTCGGCCGGCCAACGGCAGCTGCTGACCATCGCCCGCGCGTTCCTCGCCGACCCGCCCGTGCTGATCCTTGATGAGGCCACCAGCTCGGTGGACACGCGCACCGAGACGCTGATCCGCCGGGCTATGGCGGAACTCATGAAGAACCGCACCAGCTTCGTGATCGCACACCGGCTCTCAACCGTTCGGGACGCCGACGTCATCCTCGTGATGGACCAGGGAGCGATCGTGGAGCGGGGATCGCACGCGGAACTCATAGCCGCAGGCGGCCTGTATGCCGAGCTGTACCACAGCCAGTTCCTCGGGGCGCTGGACGAGGCTGTCTGACCAGGCAAGCCGGCGTGAAGGCCATCGCACCCCGGCCGGGACCGGGGTGAACACAGCGGATATGGAGCCTCTCTGCGAAAGACCCTCGGCCTTGAAGCGCATCTGGTCTATCATGCGCAGAATCGGTCGGTGTTCGTTCATCATCATGCCGACGGCGGTGCGCGGCGGTGTGACAAGCGCCTCCCTCATTCGAGACGGGATGCATCCTGCTGGCGGCTTCATGGTTGGGAGAACGTATGTACGTCGTCATCGGCGGCTACGGCCGAGTGGGCCGATATCTGGCATCGATGCTGGAGGAGCGGGGCCATTCGGTGGCGGTCATCGACCGCAACGAAGAAGCGTTCGCCCGGGCGGGCGGCGACATCAAGGGCCGCAGGATCGCGGGCGAGGTGTTCGACAGGCTTACGCTGCAGAAGGCGGGCATCGAGCGTGCCGACGCCTATGTCGCGGTGACGAGCGGCGACAACAGCAACATCGTGAGCGCGCGCGTCGCCCGTGAGCGCTTCCACGTCCCGCAGGTCATCGCGCGAATCTACGACCCGCGCCGCGCGGTCATCTACGAGCGCTTCGGCATCCCCACGATCTCCAGCGTGAACTGGGCCGGCGCCATGCTCATCGCGAGCCTGCTGGAACCCGGCGTCAAGACGGTCGCCGTCTACGGCGGCGGCGAGGTCGTGACGATCTCCGCCGAGGCGACATCCTCGCTCAGCGGGAAGCTCGTGAACGACGTCGACTACCCGGGCAAGTTTCGGGTCTCGGCGGTCGTTCGCGAGGGTGTGGCCACACTGCCCGGGCCACGGATGGAGCTTCGCGAAGGCGACCGGCTACAGGTGACCGTTGTGCGAGATGCGCTCCCGGAGCTCAAGCGGCTCCTCGGGCTGGATTAGGAGACGACCGATGAGAATCGTCATCGTTGGCGGGGGCAAGGCCGGAGGCTACCTGGCGGACCAGCTGCAAGAGGCGCACCAGGTGACTGTCGTGGAACAGCGAACAGCGAGGGCTGAGGTGCTGCGTTCGGCCATGCCCGACGTGGAGGTCGTGGTCGGCGACGCGTGCGAGCCCGAGGTGCTCGAGTCCGCAGGCGCGCCGGACGCCGACCTCGTCGTGGCGGTGACCGGTGACGACGAGGACAACCTCGTCGTGGCGATGCTCACGAAGGTGCTCGACGGCGCCGCCGTCTACGCGCGCGTGAACCACCCGCGCAACGAGTGGCTGTTCGACAGGCAGTGGGGCGTGGACGTGGCGTTCTCCTCCCCCGCCATGCTCTACGGCCTCATCGGCCGGGATCTCGCTTTCGGCGACGTGATCCAGCTCCTTGACCTCCAAGCGGACCAGGTCACCGTGGAACAGGTCCGATTGCCGGAGGGCGCCAGTGCGGTGGGCGCCCCGCTGAGCACGGTGGTCCTGCCGCCCAATGTGTCGGTCATAACGCTACTGGCCGCCGAGGGCGGTGTGCGGCAAGCTCGGCCGGACACGCTACTGGCCGCCGGCGACCAGGTCTTGCTGATCGTGCAAGGCGAGATCGACGAGGCGGCCGTGCAAGACGCCTTCGGCATCCCGCGGCCGAACTCCGATGCTGCCGCCGGGCATGCTGAAGAGCGCCCCGGTCGCTAGGGCCGCTCCTCCGGGCGCGGAAGCCGACAGGTCATCCCTTCGGGGGTGCACGGCTCGTCGATCCGGTACGGCACGTCCGTGAGGATGACGCCGGGTTCGCCGAACAGCTGCTGCTTCAGGAAGAACGATGTCTGGTCGTGAAGCATCGCGTCGCCGAGGTTCTCAGGAGCGTACTCGGGCAGAATCACCGTCACGACATGATCGGTCGTCGGCCGGGGAACGGCGCGGACATGGTCCATGATCGGTGCAAGGATTTCGCGGAACGGTGATTCGACGACCGTGAGCCGTATCCCGAACCCGGCCCTCTCCCACCGCTGCCGGAACGCATGGCCGTTCCCCAGGATGTCCACGTGGAGCGCTTCGACTTTGTCCGCGTGCAGCGACTTGGCATATCGCAGCGCCCTGATCAGGCGACGGTCGATCTCCTTCACGAGGACGATCACGTGATTGTGCATCCGGTTGTAGGACTGCCAATCGAGGTCTGCGAACTCGTCCGGCCTGATGGCGAGCTCGTCACGCACGCGATCGTACTGCTTCCGGACCCACAGGAAGTACAGCACGATCGCCGGGATGAGGACCAGCACTATCCAGGCTCCCTGCGTGAACTTCGCCGTGGCGACCACACCGGTGACGAGGGCCGTCGTGAGTCCACCAGCCGCGTTGATGGCCAGCGAGCGCCGCCAGCCGGGCTTCTTCGACCTCAGGTGGTGGACGACCATCCCCGTTTGAGACAGGGTGAAGGAGCTGAAAACGCCCACCGCATACAGCGGTATGAGCCGTGTCGTGATACCGCCGAACATCACGAGCAGCGCGATCGCCGCGAGCGTGAGCAAGATGATGCCGTTGCTGTACACCAGTCGGTGACCGCGATCGCGCAGCTGGTTCGGAAGAAAGTCGTCGGCGGCAACCAACGATGAGAGGCGAGGGAAGTCGGCGTAGGCGGTGTTCGCGGCCAACACGAGTATGGCGGCCACGCTCGCCGAGATCAGGTAGTACAGCCAACCCGTGCCGAAGATCTCCCTTGAGAGCTGGCTGATGACGGTCTCCGTATGCGATGGCTGCACTCCGGCGAGTGTGGCGAGAAGCGAAATCCCGACGAACAGGAACAGCAGGGTGCCCGCCATCCATCCGAGCGTCTGGGATGCGTTCTTCGCCTCGGGCTGGCGGAAGGCCTGGGAGCCGTTGGCGATCGCCTCGATGCCCGTCAGCGCGGTACACCCCGAGGCGAAGGCTTTCAGGATCAGGAAGAGCGTCAGCATCTGCACGGGCTCGACGGTCTCGCGCGGCACCGGAACGCTGAAGGGATCGCCCGTGGCGAACCGGAACAGCCCAACGACGACCATCGAGCCGACCAGGAGTATGAACAGGTATGTGGGGCCGGCGAAAAGCGCTCCGGATTCCTTCACGCCGCGCAGGTTTGCGAGCGCGACGATCACCACGAGCAGCACGGCGAGGGGGACCGTATATGGCAGCAGGCGCGGCTCCGCCGACGTGATCGCCGCCACCGCCGCTGAGATCGACACGGCCACCGTCAGGATGTAGTCGACGAGCAGCGCCGCGCCTGCGGCAAGACCTGGTACGGTTCCAAGGTTCTTCTTCGCCACGACGTACGCGCCGCCGCCGCCCGGGTATTCCCTGATGGTCTGCCGGTACGACAGGACCACGAGGACCAACAGCACCCCGATCGCGATCGCGATGGGCAGGGTGAGACGAAGCGCTCCGGTCCCCGCTAGCGCCAGCACGAGCAGAATCTCGCCGGGAGCGTACGCCACGGAGGAGAGCGCATCGCTGGAGAAGACGGCCAGCGCCACCGGATTGCTCAGACGCTGATGGATCGCTTCACGGTTGTGAAGCGGGTCCCCTAAGATGAACCGCTTGAGCGGACCTGCCATGAACTCTCTCCCGAGGCCGGATGCGCAACCGCATAAGGGTACCCCAAGCGCCGCGCGGAAACCGCTGCTTTCCGCTTTGGTCACCACCGCCGGCTGTGCGGTCGGGCAGCGGAGGAGGAACAACGGCGTCCGCCCTGGAACCGCCGCAGCAAGCAGGGATGTTCGTCAGTGTTGGATTCAGATGGCAAGACACCGGAGCACGGAGGGGAGTGCGATGCCGAGCACGTGTGGACCACTATCGCGCGAGTGAGTGACCTCCGTCCCGACCGAGCGCTTCGGAGGACTTGTGGCCGAGACTGCGCAGGGAGTCACAGATGCCTGCCAGGGCAAGGAGTGGTATGTACTCCATTGAGTCCCCTGACTTCGCAAGGAGTGCTGCCATGACCGTAACGCCGGAGACCAAGATCCACGACCTGCTCACTGAACACCCTTACCTGAAGGACTGGCTGATGGCGTACCGGCCAGCCTTCGAGAAGCTCGGCAACCCGGTCGTGTACAACACCGTGGGCCGCGTGGCCACCATAGAGGCGGCCGCCAAGATGGCCGACGTGGACACTGAAGACCTTGTGGATGCCCTCCGTGAGCAGATCGCGATCCGCTCCATCGCAGCGCGAAAGGCCGGTGGCGGCGGAAGCCGGCTGAAAGACGTCGAACGCGCCAGGCGCCAGGAAATCCTCAAGGAACTCATCCGTGAGCTGCACGCAGGCGCAAGCGTCGAGGCCGTCAAGACACGCTTCAACGAGCTGGTGCACGATATCGACGCCGTCGAGGTGGCGGCTATGGAACAGGCACTCATCGCCGAGGGGATGCCGGCGGAAGAAGTCCAGCGGCTGTGCGATGTGCACGTCACGGTCTTCAAAGAGTCTCTCGACCACGCGGTGCTCCCTACCGTACCGCCGGGCCATCCGCTCGATGCATACCTGCGGGAGAACGAGGTCATTTCCCGGCTTACGGCAAAGATCCGCGCAGAGCTTCCGAAGGCGCCTGCCGACAGGTGGGTCCTTGAGGGGATCATCGAGGATCTCGAGAGCCTCTCGAGCGTCGCGATCCACTACCGGCGCAAGGAGAACCAGCTGTTCCCCGTGCTGGAGAGCCACGGCATCGAAGGGCCCACGAAGGTCATGTGGGCACTCGATGACGACATCGTCGCGATGGTTCGCAACGACCTCCTGCTTGCACGCGAAGGCGACCTCGACTCGCTCGCGGTGTCACTCCCGCGCACGCTCACCGCGCTCGACGACATGGTCTACAAGGAAGAGAAGATACTCTTCCCCACCGCCTTGCAGGTGATCACAGCCGAGGAGTGGGAACGGATGGCGGCGGGCGAAGCCGACATCGGGTACGCGTGGATCGAGGTTGCGTACGAGCCTGCCGAAGCGAGCCCCGAGGCCCGGGAGGCCGCAACACGGGTTGCAGCTGGAGGCGCGACACTGCCGCTCACCACCGGCGCACTCACTCGCGAGCAGATCGACCTGCTGCTCGGCGTGCTCCCGTTCGACCTCTCCTTCGCCGACGAGAACGACCGCGTACGGTTCTACTCCGAAGGTGAACGGGTGTTCCCGAGGTCGCCAGAAGTGATCGGACGGGCTGTCCAGAACTGCCACCCGCCCAAGAGCGTGCACAAAGTTGAGGAGATCCTCACGGCTTTCCGCTCCGGCGAGAAGGACGTGGCGGAGTTCTGGATCGACATGGATGGGCGGTTCATACACATCCGCTACTTCGCGATGCGAGACGGTGCCGGCGCCTACAAAGGCTGCCTCGAGATCATCCAGGACGTTACCGGCATCCGAGCGCTGGAGGGCCAACGCCGCATCGTTGACTGGTAGCCACGCGAGTGGCGCGAGACATGGCTTCGCCGAGTGGACGGCCCCGTTCCAGCAGAAGGGCTACCCGCCGGTGAGTTCCCGCGCGGCCCGTGTGACCGCAAGACCCCCCTGGGCCGTCTCCCGCAAGGACGAGGGCAGCGCCCGGCCGACGTGCGCGAGCGCGTCAGCCACTTCGTCGAAAGGTATCGGGAAGGTCACGCCCGCTCCGGCCATCTCGATGGCGGCAAGCGCCACGGCGGTGGCCGTGCCGTTACGAGCCACGCATGGCACCTCCACAAGCCCTCCGACAGGATCGCACACGAGTCCCATGAGTCCCTGCAACGCGAGTGATGCTGCGTGGCCGGCCTGCTCGGCGCTCCCGCCGAGGAGTTCCGTGCCCGCACCGGCCGCCATGGCTGCCGCCGCCCCGATCTCCGCCTGGCATCCCGCTGCCGCGCCCGAAAGGTCGGTGCGCGCCGCGATGACCGCACCGATCGCCGCGGCAGCGAACAGCGCGTCCACGACCCGCTCGTCGGGCAGACCACGGTCCTCGGCTAGCGTAAGGAGCACTGCGGGCAGCACTCCGGCGGCTCCGCCGGTGGGGGCTGCTACAATTCGTCCCATCGTGGCGTTGACCTCGGCGATAGCGAGCGCACCAGCCATGGCGCGGGTGAAGACCCCGCCAACCGGTCCGCTGTCCGATTCGGCCAGCAGCCGCGCGTCGCCCCCCACAAGGCCGGAGCGCGAGCGCAGGCCACCGGCAAGGCCCGTGCGCACCGCCTCGCGCATCACGTCGAGACTGGCCGCCATCCTGGCGCGCAGCCCGTCTTCCGGCTGATCGGACTCGAGCGCCTCGCGCGCCAACGCGGCGGCCGCGAGCGACCCGTGGTCGCGCGCCGCCTCAAGCAGTTCGGCAAAGGTGGAGAACGCCACGGTCGACCTCCTAGACGGGGGGAACGGCGCGTACGACCAGCACGCCCGGGAGTCCGGCGATCGCCTGCAATGCGTCGTCGGCAAGCAGCGTGTCCGTCTCGATGAGCATCAGCGCCTCGGCACCCTTGCGCGTCCGCGCGACGCGCATCTCCGCGATGTTCGCGCCCGACTCGGAGATGAGGCGGGTCACGGCCGCTATCTCGCCCGGCGAGTCGGTGTTGGTCACCACGAGCAGCGGCATGCTTCCGGAGGCCTGCGCCTCGAACTCGCCGATGCGCGTGACCAGCACCTCACCGCCGCCGGTGGATGCACCCTGCACGCTCAGCTCGCTGTCCCCCACGCGCAGGTGAAGCAGCACGCTGTTGGGATGAACGTCGCCGAGATCCCCGTTCACGATCTCGATGCTCATCCCCTCCCGTCGCGCGCGCTCCAGCGACTGCACTAGCTCCGGGTCATCCGGACGCATTCCAAGCAGCCCGGCCACCAGTGCGAGGTCCGTTCCGTGGCCCGTCCCCGTCGAGGCGAACGAGCCGTGCATCACGATCTTCACGCCTTCCGGCTGCCTGCCGAAGATCGCACGCGCCAACAGGCCGAGTCGCACCGCGCCTGCGGTGTGGCTCGACGACGGCCCGATCATCACCGGCCCGAGGATATCGAACAGCGAACGGGGTGCTCCCATGTCACCAGCCTACCGCATCCGTGGGCGCACTTCCGAGTGACGCGGCTCATGCACGGCCATCTCTACGCGCCCACGCAGGAAGGCGACGGCAGCGAGCGGGCCACGGGCACGGTGAAGGTGAAAGTCGCGCCCTGCCCCGGCACGCTGCTCACCATGATCTCCCCGCCGAGCAGCCGCGCGAACTCCCGGCAGATGGGAAGCCCCAGACCGCTTCCGCTCTGCAGGCCGCCGGAGGGCGGCTCACCCTGGGCGAACGGCTCGAAGATGTGCTCAAAGAGCTCTTCGCGGATACCCGGACCGGTGTCTGTGATCCGGAACTTCGCGACCGTACCCGAGATCGCCAGCGCGATCTCCACGTGCCCGGTCTCGGTGAACTTGATGGCGTTCCCGCCAAGGTTGAGCAGGATCTGTCTGATCTTCGCCGCATCCGATGCGATCGCCGGGAGGTTGTCAGGACACGAGATCCGCAGCTCGAGACCTTTCTCGTCGGCAAGGGGCTGCAGGATGTCGGCCGTCTCGGCAACGAGCACCGCCAGGTCCACCGGTTGCGCCTCGACTTCGATGCGGGCTGCCTCGATGCGCGAGAAGTCGAGGATGTTGTTGATCACAGACTGCAGGTGCCGCCCCGAGGTGTTGATCGCCTGCACCTGTCTCGCCTGCTCTTCGTCGAGCGGTCCCACAAGACCTTGGCTGAGGATAGTGGAGAAGCCGATGATCGAGTTCAGCGGGGTGCGCAGCTCGTGACTCATCTTCGCAAGGAACTCGATCTTCGCGCGGGTCGCTCGCTCGAGATCGGCATACGCGGCCTCTAGTTCGCGTGTCCGATCGGCCACCAGTTCTTCGAGCTGGGACCGGTAGCGCTCGAGCTCGAGCTCGGTCTGCTTCGACTCGGTGATGTCGCGAACGAAGGCGAGATTCCCGCGCTGGCCCCTGAACACGATCGGCGACGCGCTCACTTCCACGTACACCTCCGATCCGTCCAGACGCAGGTGGACCCGCTCCTCAGGTCCGAATGGCGCGCCCGAGTCGAGGATGGCGCGGATGCGTCGCCCGGCCACGGCATGATGGTCGGGGTGGATACGCGCCATCACCGGGCGGCCGAGGAGCTGCCCGGCGTCATCAGCGCCGTAGAGTCGGCATGCCGCGTCGTTCACATACGCGACCAGGCCGTCGACGTGTACGAGGATGGCATCCGGCGCGGTCTCGACTAGCGCGCGGAAGCGCGACTCGCTCTCCTCGAGCCTCGCGACGGCCTCGATTCGCGCAAGCCGCACGAAGCACAGCTGCGCGAAGACCTCGATCAGGCGGAGCGGAACGGCCCGGGAAGCGTCGCGGACGAGCAGATGCACTCCCGCGTACGCCTTCCCGCGGTCGGTGATCCCGACGCTCCAGACGTCGCGTATGCCGAAGGTCTCCGCGATCCAGCTGGTGACCTCGGCGGGCAGACCTTCGCCGGCCAGCGCCGGCAGGCCGCCTTCGATCCGCTGCATGCGGCCCGATCGCAGGACCTCCTCGTACGATGGGGTCAGGGGGAAGCGACGGCCGAGCAACCGTCGAGCCATTCTCGTTTCCGCGCCGACGATCCGGTGCACCACAAGCGACCTCTCATCGTCGGCCATCTCGTTGACCACCGCGATGTCGTGCGGGAACGCCTTCGCGAAGAACTCTCCGATGACGTCCAGAACCTCAGCGGTCTGGTTGCAGGTGATCAGCCTGCTGCTTGCTGAGGCGAGCAGCTCGGCCTCCTCGATCCTTCGCAGCGCGGCCGCATCGGCCTCCTTCGCCGTGGTGATGTCGGCCATCACTCCCAGCGCACGCACCACGCGTCCCGAACGGTCGTGCTCAACCGCCGTGCCGAGCGCAAGGATCCAGCGCTCCCGTCCGTCGGGCTCAGGGTGGCGGTACTGCAGGTTCACCTCGGACGCCTCGCCGCTCACCAGCGCCTGGAGGGCGTGCTCCACCCGCTCGCGGTCCTCGACGTGCATCGTGGTGAGCCACTCCTCCAGGCCGAATGCGATCTCGCCCTGCCCGTGACCGGGTATGGTCGCACCCCCGGCCTGTATGCTGACCGTCTCGCCGGGTACGTCGTAGTCCCACATCGCCTGGTCGGAAGCCACCATGGCCAGACGGAGGCGCTCCTCGTCACGGGCGAGTCGCACCTGGGCGGACTCCCACTCCTGCTGCTCGATCATGAGGCGGGCCGTGAGCGCGGTGCCGAGAGGGAACAGCGTGAGGACGACCGGGGCGATCGTGCGGGCGGCATCGTCGCCTATGCCGCCGGGGATCAGGAGATATTGCGCCAGAAGCATGAAGGCATGGACCACCAAACCAAAGCCCAGGAGTTCCACGAAGCGCAGCGAGGTGGGCTTCCGGCTGCGCAGCCGGTGCAGCGCCACACCGAGGCCGGCCGAGACGATGATCGTGGTCACGCCGGCCAGCGCCCCGGCGCCTCCGAGGGCCAGACGATGCGCCGCGGCGATCGATGCCGCCACCGTGGCCACGACAGGCCCGCCGAACAGACCCGCGAGGCTCATGATGATCGAACGGGCATCGTAGATGATGCCGGGCGCGAACTCGAACGGCGTCATCATGCCCACGACCGCCGCGGCACCGTAAAGGATGCCCGCGGTGAACGGTACGAGCCGCGGGTACGCATCGAGCCGGCGTGAGAGGAAGCGTTGCACCGACGCGAGCATGACCACGAGCGCGACATTTTGGATCAGGGTCAGGATCATACGTGTGACTCCTATTGGACCGGGATCCTCGTGCCGATAGTAGAGCACACGGTGCATGCGCGCGACAGACGGTGCCGATGCGTCTATGCATGGTAGCCTGAGACCGTCCACGAGAGGAGGTGCTGGTGTCGCGAATCCTGGTCGTCGACGATTCCGCCGATGCGCGGCACCTCCTCCGTATCGTGCTCGAACACGCAGGGTACTCGGTCACCGAGGCCGACAACGGCGCCGCTGCGTTCGAGACCTTGCGCGCGGAGCGGTGTGATCTGGTCATATCCGACGGACTGATGCCCGTCATGGACGGGTTCAGGCTGTGCATGGAGATCCGCCGCAGTCCCGACTTCGCATCGCTCCCCTTCATCTTCCATACCGCCAGCTTCACCACTCCCGCCGACCTGCAGCTGGCCTCGGCGATGCAAGCCGACGCCTACCTGCTCAAGCCCTCGGAGCCGTGTACGGTCCTCGCGGCAGTGGAGCAGGCGCTCGCCGGCGCCGGCGCCGGCCGTGAGACGCTCCGGGACCGCAGGCTCACCGAGGTGCTCGAGCAGTACGGAGCACGCATCGAGCACAAGCTCGATGAGAAGGTCGCGGACCTCGAGGCCGCCAGGGCGCTGCGTGATGCATACCGCGCTCTGCTCCATCACATCCCCGCCCTGCTGATGACGCTCGACCTGGCCGGGACCCCGGACTTCCTGAACGCCGAGGGCCGTGCCTTCTTCGGCGCATCCGATCCCAAGGCCGTCTTCGATGCCGTCCATCCCGAGGACCACGCTCGTCGAGACGACCTCATCGCCTCGCTGCTGGAGGACCCGAGGCCGCTCCAGACGTCGCTGCGCATTCGCCGCCGCGGTGGTGCCTACCACCTGATCGAAGTGTCGGCGCGACCGTATGAGGGAACCGGCGGAGTACGCATCGGATTCGTGATCACCGGGACGGATATGACCGCCCAAGAACAGCACAAGGAGCTGCTCCTCCACGCTGCCGAGCACGACATCCTGACCGACTTGCCCACGCGCCACGTGTTCGACCGCAGGTTCGACGAGATCCTCCGCAACGTCAACAAGGGCGCGCGCTGCGCCCTGGTCTTCGTGGACAGCATCGACGTGAAGGCCGTGAACGACCGCTTCGGCTTCGATATCGGGGACGCGACGATCGCCAACCTCGCCCAGGTCATCGTCGACGCTGTACGTCCCGGCGACCTCGTCGCCCGATTGTGCGCGACCGAGTTCGTGGTGTTGGCCGAAGACCTCGGCTGGGACGAGGCCGGGGACCTCGCGAAGCGGATACAGACCCGCGTCGCGGCCTCCGCTCTCGTGCCCTCGGCGCCCGACCATCGCGTGAGCGTCGGCGTCGCCATCAACGTCGTGCCGGACGTACCCATGCCCCGCGGCGCCGAGACCGCGGGACCCGCCGATCGGGCTCCCCGGACCACGACCCCGCTTCTGGAGGCGCTCCAGGGCCCGCCTGCCCTCACATTCGTGCCGGTCTATTCGCTCGCTGATGGGGCGCTCGTCCGGTGCTCGGTCGCCTACGCGTACGCTGTTGAGGAGCGGCTCGTAGCCGGCGACGAGCTCGCGCTAGGGGCGGCGAAGCACGGCGTGGCCCGTCGCGTCGGCGCCCGGGTCATCGAGGCGACGCTCGAGCAGGCGCACGCGCGAAAGGTCCCGTGCTCGGTCGAGCTGTTCGTGGCTGCGATGCTCGACCCGACGGTCTTCGAGCAGACGGAGCGTGCGGCCGAACGTGCCGGAGTCGACCCGCGGCGACTCATGTTCGAGGTCTCGACCTGCGGATCGCGCGGCATGCGGCCGCCCGCGCATTGGCTCCAGGCCGCACGCCGCTCGCCGATCCGGTTGGTCCACGCGTGCGGGGAGATCACGATGCCCGACATCGATCCGCTGCCCGCCGAG
>JAJZRZ010000028.1 GCA_021850085.1 Actinomycetes bacterium
GCGGAGGCGGGATCGCCGCATTCGTCGATGCCGAGCATGCCCTGGATCCGGCGTATGCCGCCCGTCTCGGTGTCGCCATCGACGACATCCTCATCTCCCAGCCGGACACGGGTGAACAAGCCCTCGAGATCACCGATATGCTCGTTCGCTCCGGCGCCATCGATGTCATCGTCGTCGACTCGGTCGCTGCCCTCGTGCCTCGAGCAGAACTTGAGGGCGAGATGGGTGACGTCACCGTAGGGCTGCAGGCGAGGTTGATGAGCCAAGCCATGCGCAAGCTCGCCGGCTCCCTCAACCGCTCACAGACCACCTGTATCTTCATCAACCAACTCCGCGAGAAGGTCGGTGTCATGTTCGGCAGTCCGGAGACGACCTCGGGAGGACGGGCCCTCAAGTTCTATGCCTCAGTGAGAATCGACATCCGCCGGATCGACTCCATCAAGCAGGGCACCGATATGGTCGGGAACCGGGTCCGGGCCAAAGTCGTGAAGAATAAGGTCGCCCCTCCGTTCCGTCAAGCAGAGTTCGACATCATGTACGGCCAAGGCATCTCAAAGGAGGGCAGCCTGCTCGATCTGGGCGTGGAAGAGGGGATCGTCCAGAAGTCGGGCGCTTGGTACACGTATGGTGAGGAGCGCCTCGGTCAGGGACGTGAAGCTGCCAAGGACTTCTTGCGTGAGCACTTCGAGCTCCGAGACACCATCGAGAACCAGGTACGCACACACCTCGGCCTGGCCAAGAACGGCCATGGGCATCCAGCGCCCGAGATCAAGCCGGATCACGACCTTGCCGGGAAGGCGGGCAAGAAGGGCTGACGAATGACTGGGTGGTGCGCGGTAACCGGTGTTCGCTGCCCGCGGCGAGGTTCGAGACGACGAATCATATTTCTCGATGAGTGTGAGTGGCGAACCCTGTCCGCCGATCTCATCACGGAGCTTGGGTTGCAGCAAGGCGATCTGGTCGACCCCGACGCACTCTCCGCACGTGCTGACGACCTAGCTCCCCGCCTTGCACGGGAGCGGGCTCTTCGCCTGCTTGCCGCTCGGGAGCGCAGCGCACATGAGCTTCAGGAGCGGTTGGTCGACGACGGCTTCGAGGTCACGATCGCCGCACAGACCGTGGATGCACTCCAACGAGCTGCACTCGTCGATGACTCCCGTCTCGCCGAGGCACACGCACGTACGCTGGTCGTACACCGCGGACTTGGGCGCAACCGCGTGCTCCGTGAACTCGCACGGCGTGGGGTGGACGAAAGCCTCGCCCGCCAGGCGGTCGAGGCCCTAGCACCCGCCGATGACGAAATCATGCGTGCGCGCTCCGCAGCACCACGCATCGCGCGTGAGGGTGACACGGTTCAGCGCTTGGCTTGCCGTCTCGTCCGTCGGGGCTTCGCGCCCGCAGAGGCGTTTCGGGCCGCGGAAACAACCTTGGGTGAAGCCAGCCGACCCGACACAGAAGGTGCCTGATCGTGGCGCCGCGCCTCCAGCGATTCCTCGTCGGCTTGACGGAACGCCTGCGACCTCAGTAGGATGAGCACGGCAAATGTGATCGAGACGACGCCGCCGGTGTCGTGTCGTGTATGGGTCTCAAGCTTCTCATGCGAGTACCGCCCGTGAGGGCGGTTCGTCGCGCATACATGAGCCGATCCGACCCTGACACCACGGTCACGTGTGCCGAACGGACTCGCCGTTCGGCATTCTCATTTCACTATGCCACCTGACACATACGATATCCCGAGAAGGGAGGGACACGCCTCATGATCGAGTTCCTCTACGTAATGGTTGGCCTCGTCGTCGGCGTCGTCCTCGGCTTCGCCATCAATCGTTTCGTCGTCTCCGGTAGGGCCGATCGCGCCCGCGAGACGGCGGAGCGGATGCTTGCCGATGCGCAGAAGCAGGCCGAGACGACCAGAAAAGAGATGCTCCTCGAGGCAAAGGATGAGATCTTCCACCTCAAGGCGCAGTCCGAGCAAGATATGAAGGAGCGCCGCAAGGACCTGACCGCGCTCGAAGGTCGACTGCTTCAGCGCGAGGAGTCGCTCGAGCGTCGGACAGAGTCGCTCGACAAGCGCGAGCACCAGCTTTCCAGCCAGACTGGTCAGATAGCCAAGCGCGAGAAGGACCTTGAGGATGCGATCGCCGAGGAGAAGGCTCGCCTCGAGCAACTCGCCGGCATGTCCTCCGACCAGGCCAAGGACGTGCTCCTCGAACGCGTTCGCGAAGACGTTGCCCGTGATGCCGCCGTGATCATCCGAGAAACCGAACAGCGGGCTCGTGAAGAGGCCGACCGGAAGGCACGCAACATCATCGGGATCGCCATCGGACGCGTTGCGGCTGACCACACCGCCGAGTCCACCGTCTCGGTCGTACACATCCCGAGCGACGACCTCAAAGGCCGCATCATCGGCCGAGAGGGCCGCAACATCCGGGCCTTCGAGCAGCTGACGGGGATCAACCTCATCATCGATGACACTCCCGAGGCGGTCATCCTATCGAGCTTCGATCCGGTCCGCCGTGAAGTGGGGCGCGTCACCCTCGAGAACCTCATCGCTGACGGGCGCATCCACCCCGCTCGTATCGAGGAGATGTTCAAGAAAGCTGAGACCCTCGTCGACCAGCAGGTCCACGAGGCCGGCGAGCAGGCGGTCTTCGATGCCGGCGTTCACAACCTGCACAGTGACATCGTCCGCACCTTGGGTCGGCTGCGCTTCCGCACGAGCTACGGACAGAACGTCCTCAACCACTCGCTTGAGGTCGCATACCTCGCCGGCGTCATGGCGGCCGAACTCGGTCTTGATCCGGCGCTCGCAAAACGCGCAGGACTTCTGCACGACCTCGGCAAGGCCATCGACCACGAGATCGAGGGGCCGCACGCCGTCATCGGGGCGGATCTTGCCCGCCGCCTGAGTGAAGACACCGAGGTCGTACACTGCATCGAGGCGCATCATGGCGATGTGGAACCACAGACCGTCGAAGCAGTCATCGTGCAGGCCGCGGACGCCATTTCAGCCGCACGCCCCGGTGCCCGTCGAGAGACGCTTGAGAGCTACATCAAGCGGCTCGAGAAGCTTGAGGCTCTCGCCGAGTCCCACAAGGGTGTGGAGAAATCGTACGCGATGCAGGCTGGGCGGGAGATCCGTGTGATGGTCAAGCCTGAGGAGGTCAGCGACGCCGAAGCCACGCTGATGGCACGCGATCTGGCGAAGCAGATCGAAGAAGAGCTTCAGTACCCCGGCCAGATCAAGGTCATGTTCATCCGGGAAAGCCGCGCGGTGGACTACGCCAAGTAGCGGCGTGGTCGCCGAAGGGCACGCTGGAGATGACATGAGCCAACGCGACCCTCTCATAGATTTCGTCTCGTCGGTGTCGGGAGACGCCTACCTAAAGGTGGAGGAGGCACTCGGCGACGGCTATGTGCGGCTCCGGGTCCCGGAAGCTGAGCGTCGCCAGGCGAAGCACGACATACGCAGCTTCGAGGACATCGTCGTGGAGCTGCTGCGCAACGCACGCGACGCGCATGCCCGACGCATCTTCGTCGCGACGACACGCGATGGCTCCTTACGCACCCTCACCATGCTTGATGACGGAATAGGAATACCGTCGGCGCTGCACGACACCGTTTTCGAACCGAGGGTCACCTCCAAACTGGAAACCATGGTCATGGACCGCTGGGGCGTGCACGGGCGTGGCATGGCCCTTTACTCGGTGAGCCAGAATGTTCGCGAGGCGCGCGTTGCCTCTTCAGCGCCCCACAGGGGTGCCTCCATCGCTGTGGTGGCGGACACAACAGAGCTCACCGAGCGCGCGGACCAGTCGACGTGGCCCACGGTCGAGCCGGATGAGACAGGCTCGCTGCGGGTCGTCCGCGGTCCGCACAACATCCTTCGCCGCCTTGTGGAGTTCGCATGCGAGCATCCCGAGCTCGAGCTGTACGTCGGCACCCCCACCGAGGTGCTCGCAACCCTCCAGGCACTGGGGCGTCGATGCCTGGACGTGGGAGAGCTGATGTTCTGCGAAGACCTCGAGCGTCTAGTGGTCTGGCAGCGTCCCGCGGCGTGTGCCGACGCGGCCGAGCTGGAGGAGATCGCCTCTGTGATCGGCCTACCGGTCTCAGAACGCACCGCCCACCGCATCCTGGCGGGAGACCTCGCTCCGCTTGAACCGCTACTGACGCAGCTGCTGGGCAACGACGAGTCCGACCCGGCACAATCGCCGGACATCTATCGCGACCGTCGGTCGCTTCGCATCCACCACAGCGACCTGACTGCCTTCCGTCACGAGCTCACGAAAGCCTTCGACCTGCTGGCCGAGCGCTACTACCTCACCCTCAGGGGGGAGCCGAAGGTTACCGTGGCCCGCGATGCCGTCAATGTGCGGTTCACAATAGAGAAGGAGGACTGACGCTCCGTGCTGCGCGCCGTTCGGCGCTCCTATGTCGTCTCCCATCACCAATGCGGTATAGTTGGGCAACGGCGTACAATGTCGAGCACCAGCGAACGCAGTCCGCATCGCACTCACAGCACGCTACAGAAACACACCATCATTCGCAGCACTGGAGGCATAGTGGCCGTCGAAGTGTTGAAAGTCTCGACCAAGTCGAGCCCCAACTCGGTCGCTGGTGCGCTCGCCGGGGTCATTCGCGAGCAGGGTGCCGTGGAGATCCAGATCGTCGGTGCCGGCGCTCTGAATCAGGCCGTCAAGGCGATTGCGATCGCGCGGGGCTTCGTCGCACCGATGGGACTCGACCTCATCTGCACTCCGGCGTTCGCCGATATCGAGATCAACGGCGAAGAGCGCACCGCGATCCGATTGCTCGTGGAGCCTCGCTCGCCGCGTCGCCCGTGAGTGCCATGCCCGGCCCAGATCTTCATGTCCACTCCACAGCCTCCGACGGCGCACTCACACCAAGCGCGCTTGTCACCCTTGCTGAACGCCTCGGCTTGCCGGCCATCGCGCTGACCGACCACGATACGGTTGCCGGTACCGGGGAGGCGTTGCAGGCCGCCGCATCTTCACCGGTGACCGTCATAGCCGGAGTGGAACTCTCCGCCGGCTTAGGCTCCCGGTCGGTGCATATACTCGGCTATCACATAGATCATACGGATCCCGCGCTGTTGTCGCGCCTGGCCGAACTGCGCGAGGTGCGGCTCGAACGTGCACGGCGGATCGTCGAGACCCTTGCAGACGGCGGCATCACTATCGCGTTCGACGACGTCATGGATCTCGCAGACGGCGGCGCCATCGGTCGAGCGCACATCGCGCAGTTGCTCGTTGCCGCCGGACATGCTGAGTCGGTGCCTCACGCGTTCGCCAAGCTGCTCGGAAGCTCGGCGCCTTACTACGTGCCGAAACCCGTTGCCTCCCCGCAGAAAGTCATCGGCTGGATCGAGGCCGCGGGCGGGGTCGCGGTCCTGGCACACCCCGCGCTCAGCAAAGCCGACGATCTGGTGCAGGGACTTGTAGCGGCCGGCGTCGTGGGTATCGAGGCGTATCACGGCGCGCATGACGCCGAGACACGTTCCCGCTACCAGCGGCTGGCCGACGCCCACGGGCTCATCACCACCGGCGGTTCCGACTTCCACGGCGCGGGCCACGAGGGTGGCGATCTCGGTTCTGCCGAGGTCCCGCCTGAAGCGGTGGCTGCGCTGGCCGCCGCCAAGTTCGAGAGGCACGCATACCGGTGAAGAGTTACTACGTTCGCACCTTCGGATGCCAGATGAACAAGCACGACTCCGAACGGATAGCAGGGCTGATGGAGGCCGTAGGTTACGTGCCCGTCGAGGAGATCGAACGGGCCGACGTCATCGTTTTCAACACCTGTTGCGTGCGCGAGACGGCGGACGAAAGGCTATATGGCCAGGTCTCCTCGCTCAAGGCCCTGAAGACGGGCGGCAGGCCCGACGTGCTGATCGCGGTGGGGGGGTGCGTCGGCCAGCGCGATGCGGAGAAAGTCCTCGCGCAGGTCCCGCACGTCGATGTGGTGTTCGGCACGCACAACATCCACGAGCTTCCCTCGCTGCTCGAGGCTGCCGAATCGGGCCGTCCCGCTGTGAGTGTGCTCAAGGAGGGCGAGGCCTTCGCGAGCGAGCTGCCCCGATCGGCTGACAAACCCTGGCACGCCTGGGTCTCGATCACCGTAGGATGCGACAACCACTGCGCCTACTGCATCGTGCCCGCCGTCCGTGGGCGCGAGCGCAGCAGAACCGTCGAGTCCATCGTCACCGAGGTGACACAGCTTGTGGCCCAGGGCGTTGCCGAGGTCACGCTGCTCGGACAGAACGTGAACTCCTACGGCCGCGACCGTTCCGGCAAGCCGCGCTTTGCCGAATTGCTGCAAAGGGTTGCCGGAACCGGTATCCCTCGCATCCGATTCGCCACGAGTCACCCGAAGGACCTCTCTGACGAGACGATAGCGGCGCTCGCTGAACTGCCCGCCCTCATGCCGTTCCTGCACCTTCCGGTCCAGCACGGCTCGAATCGCGTCCTCGAAGCCATGAATCGCGACTATACGCAAGAGTGGTATCTCGACCGCATCGAGCGAGTGAGGGAGGCCGTACCCGACATCGCGCTGTCCACCGACATGATCGTCGGCTTTCCCGGCGAGACGGAGTCCGATTTCCTTCAAACCCTCGACCTCGTTGAGAGGGTGGGGTTCGATCATGCGTTCACCTTCATCTACTCGCCACGGGAAGGCACCCCTGCCGCTGCCCTCCCGCAGACCGTGTCGCGTGAGACGGCCCAGGAACGCTTCCATCGCTTGGCATCCCTTGTCAAGGATCTAGCGTACGCGTCGAACCTCCGGGAGGTAGGGCAGCAGCGCGCATGCCTTGTCGAGGGTGCCTCCAAACGCGACCGTACCGTCTTGTCCGCGCGGACTCCGCACAATCGCCTCGTCCACGTGCCGGTGCCGGAAGGACGGACGCCCGAGTCGTTCAGCGGCACGATCCACCCCATCCTCATCACTCAAGCACATCCGTGGTTCGTAAGCGGCACGCTCGGGGAGCCGCCAGCGCCTCAGTCTCCACGAAGCGACCGACGTTAGCGGCGTCGAGGCTGGGGAACCAAGACGGTGACGCGGGAGGTGAGACCTGTGGCAGAGGAAATCTTCGGCATCATCGCGCCGCATCCGCCCATCATGGTCGCCGAGGTCGGGGGCCGACGGGCCGAGGTGACCGTGGCCTCTGCCGAGTCGATGGCCGCCGCGTCGCGACTGCTCCGCTCGTTCGACCCCCAGGCTGTCGTACTCGTCTCGCCTCACGCGCCGCTCGCGCGGGACTCGTTCGTCAT
The DNA here is from genome assembly GCA_021850085.1 of Actinomycetes bacterium. Lineage (GTDB taxonomy): Bacteria > Actinomycetota > Coriobacteriia > Anaerosomatales > Anaerosomataceae > UBA6100. The sequence continues at coordinate 7,287 of JAJZRZ010000028.1, forward strand.
CGACGGCAGCGACCGCCTGACAGGCGATCTCGGCAGCTTCGGCGCGCCTCATGTGGATACCACACAACCAGGCGATCCCGCGCTCGCTGCGGCCATCATCGCCGAGGCCGAGGCGGCGGCGATCCCGGTGACCTCACGTGCGCTGAACCCATCGCTACAGCCCGGAGTCCTCGACCACGGCGCCCTCGTCCCCTTGAGCTTCCTCGACCGCGATGGCAGATACCCCATCGTGGTCATCTCGCTCTCGTACCTGCCCCTGCTGATACACCGCGCCCTCGGCATGGCGGTTCGGCGCGCCGCCGAGCTTCTCAGCAGGCGGGTGGCCTTCATCGCCAGCGGGGACCTCAGTCATCGCCTCACCGCCGACGCTCCCGCCGGGTATTCGCCACGGGGGCGGGACTTCGACGCCCGCATCGTCGACTTGATCTCCCGCGGCGACTATCGCTCCCTCGAGGACATCGACCATTCCCTGGTGCAGGCCGCCGGCGAATGCGGCCTGCGTTCCTTCGTACTCCTCGGCGGCTATCTGCAGGGCTCCGGAGCTGTGACTCGCGTGCTCGCATACGAAGGGCCCTGGGGCGTCGGGTACCTCACGGCGGTCGCCGCCGCAGCCGACCGGATCGCCGGGCTCGAGACGCCCACGGCCGGCGCCAAGGGCGGTACCGCCGAAGAAACCGAGTCAGCGCCAGTGGCCTTGGCGCGCGTTGCGATCGAAAGCTACATACGGGAGGGCCGCATCATCGAACCTCCGGCGCATGAGGGCCCGTTTGCCGAGAGGCGTGGCGCTTTCGTGAGCCTGTATATCGACGGCGGCCTCCGCGGATGCATCGGGACTGTCGCGCCGACCCGGCCGACGCTCGCCTCGGAGATCGTGAACAACGCCGTCCAAGCTGCCACGCGAGACCCCCGCTTCCCGCCGCTGGCCGCCGAGGAGCTCCCGCGGCTCGACATCTCCGTTGATGTGCTGCAGGCACCAGAAGCCGCCGATATCGCGGACCTCGACCCTGCGCGCTACGGAGTGATCGTCTCGTGCGGGTCGCGGCGAGGGCTGCTTCTCCCGGACCTGGCGGGGGTCGACACCGTCGCCGAACAGGTGGGCATCGCGTGCCGCAAGGCCGGCATCGGCGCGCATGAGACCGTTCGACTCGAACGGTTCTGCGTGGACAGGTATCGCTAAACGTGCAACGAGCCCGGGCGCCCATAGCCATCGTCGGCCCCACCGCTGTCGGCAAGACCGCCGCAGGAGAGGTGATCGCCGCGTCCATCGGAGGCGAGATCGTCTCGGCCGACTCGATGCAGGTATACCGGGGCATGGACATCGGCACGGCCAAGACGCCGGCGGACGACAGAAAAGTCGCCCACCACTGCATCGACTTGGTCGAACCCGGCGAGCCGTACTCTGCCGCGCTGTTCCAGCGTGACGCCCGGGACTCGATCGCGGAGATCCTCGCGCGCGGACTCACGCCGGTGGTCGTCGGCGGAACGGGCCTGTACGTTCGCGCGGCGCTCGACCAGTTCGACTTCCCTCAAGGCGATGTGAGCGGGGACATCCGGGCACGCATCGAACGACGAGCCATGGAGATCGGACCTGAGGCCCTGCATACCGAGCTTGAGGAAGTCGACCCGGACGCCGCGCGCCTCATCCACCCGAACAACGTCAGGCGCACTGTCAGGGCGCTGGAGATGCTCGCGGCAGGCAGGCGGTACTCGGACCAGGCATACGGATTCCGCGCGCGCGTCGACCACTACCCCGGGACGGTCTTCCTCGGGCTGATGATGGAGCGTGCCGCCCTGTACGACCGCGTTGATCGCCGCGTGGACGCAATGGTGCGCGCCGGACTCCTCGGGGAGGTCGAGCGACTGGTTGCCGCCGGCTACCGGGAGGCGCTCACCTCGATGCAAGCCATCGGCTACAAGGAGCTCCTTCCCGTGCTCGACCGCACCATGTCCCTCGACGAGGCCGTGGAGGACATCAAGCGAGCCACCCGCCGGTACGCCAAACGTCAGCTGACGTGGTTCCGCGCCGATCCCCGCATACGCTGGATCGACGTCACCTGCCAGTCAGCCGATCAGGCCGCCGAAGTCGCTTCGCACCTGCTAGAATCGTCGCCACACAGCCGATAGGGAGGCCTTACCGTGCAGCTCGCGTTCGCCAAGATGAACGGTCTGGGGAACGACTTCGTCTTCATGGAAGACCTTGACGAGGCTCTGGACATCTCACCCGATGCCGTGGCCTGGTTCTGCGACCGCCACTTCGGCATCGGCGCGGATGGCCTCATCCTCGTCCGACCGGCGATCACCACTGGGGCCGACTACTACATGCACTACCTCAACGCCGACGGTTCGCTCGCCGAGATGTGCGGCAACGGCGCCCGCTGCTTCGCGAAGTACGTCGTGGACCGCCGTCTCGTCGCACCCGAGGCCGACTCGATGGTCATCGAGACCCTCGGAGGCCTGAAGCCGGTGACGTTCACGCGCATGGCCGACGGCTCGCTCGACACGGCCACCGTGGACATGGGGATCCCCGATTTCGAGCCCTCGCGCATTCCGAGCACGTTCAGCGGCACCCAGGTCTTCGACTGTCCGATCGACACGCCGTGGGGACAGGTCGCCGTGACGGCCATCAGCATGGGCAACCCACACGCGGTGATATGGGTCGACGACGTGGACGAAGCGCCCGTGGAGACCGTGGGGCCGTTCATAGAGCGCCACGAGCGCTTCCCGAACGGTACCAATGTCGAGTTTTCCCAGCTCGTGGACGACCGCACGCTCCGGCTCAGGGTCTGGGAGCGGGGCGTGGGGGAGACACTGGCGTGCGGCACCGGCGCATGCGCGGCAGCCGTCGCCGGCGCGCTTTCGTGCAGGACCGGCCGCGAGGCCACCATCGAGCTCCCCGGAGGCGACCTGTCGATTCGGTGGCATACCAACGAACATGTCTACATGACGGGCTCGGCCGCATTCTCGTTCACCGGCCTCGTGCAGCTTCCGGAGCTGCCCTGACACGTCACCCGGTCCGCAAGACCCGGAGATGCCGTGACGGCAACCAAGCCGATCTTCGGCACCCTCACAGCGAGGCATGCGGTACCATGTTTCGAACACGCCGCCTTCACCAAGAGGGGATGACGTACGTTGAGGATCGCCAGTCGCATGTCCAACCTGCCCCCGTACCTGTTCGCCGAGATCGACCGCAAACGGGCGCTCAAAGAGTCGGAGGGTGTGGATGTCATCTCGCTCGGCATCGGCGATCCCGACCTGCCCACCCCGCAGCGCATCATCGGCGCCATGGCCGAGGCCATCGCGAACCCCAAGAACCACCAGTACCCAGCATACGCGGGCTCCAAGCCGTACAGGGCCGCGTGCGCCGAGTGGATGAAGCGCCGCTTCGGCGTGGGACTGGACCCCGACACCGAGGTACTTGCGCTCATCGGGTCCAAGGAGGGCATCGCCCACCTGTTCCCGGCCTTCATAGACGTGGGCGACTACACGCTGGTCCCGGGCGTGGGCTACCCGGTGTACACCACTGGCGGCATCCTCATCGGCGGAGAGACTCACTACATGCCGATGAACGAAGACAACGGCTGGCTCGCAGACTTCGAGTCCACTCCGGCCGAGGTGCTGGCCAAGGCCAAGATGATGTTCCTGAGCTATCCGAACAATCCAGCCGCGGTGGCGGCGCCGGTCGAGTACTTCGATGCGGCGATCGCCTTCGCTCAGAAGCACGACCTCCTGCTGGTGCACGACAACGCCTACTCGGAGATCGGCTTCGACGGCCATCTGCCCACGAGCATTCTCGAACGCCCCGGCGCACGCGATGTGGCCATTGAGCTGTTCAGCTGCTCCAAGGCGTACAACATGACCGGATGGCGTGTCGCCTTCGCCTGCGGCAATGCCGAGGCGATCAAGGCGCTCGGCACCGTCAAGAGCAACGTGGACTCAGGCGTGTTCACCGCGATCCAGGACGCGGCCATAGAAGCTCTGCTCGGCCCTCAAGACGATGTGGCCGCGATGCGTGAGGTCTATCAGCGCCGCAGAGACATGGTACTGGATGCACTCGACACCATCGGTCTGAGCGCCCGTCGCTCCCAGGGCACCATCTACGTCTGGGCGAGGATCCCGGGAGGATACACTTCGGCCGAGTATGCCACCCTCGTGCTGGACAAGACCGGCGTCATCGTCCCGCCGGGCAGCGCCTACGGACCAGACGGCGAGGGGTACATCCGCATATCGCTCGCAACACCCGACCATCGGCTCGCAGAAGCGCTGGAGCGGATGGCGACTACGCTTTAGGAGGCCGCCCGCACATGCCACGAGAAGCCTACGAGGTCGAGCGGCACGACGAAGACCGTGCCGTCCTCGTCGGCATCGAACGCGCGCGGACGGACGGCTGGGCCGTCGAAGACGACCTCGCTGAGCTCGAGCGCTTGGCAGACACGGCAGGCGCCCGAGTCGTCGCGACCGTCACGCAGCGTCTCGACAAGCCGAATCCGCGCACGTTCATCGGCTCTGGAAAGGCCGAGGAGGTTCTGCGCATCGCCTCCGCCGAGGATGCGAACACCGTCATCTTCGACGACGAGCTCTCGCCCAGCCAGCAGGCGAACCTCGAAGGTCTGCTGCCCGATATCCGGGTGATCGACCGCACTCAGCTCATCCTTGACATCTTCGCGATGCACGCACAGAGCCACGAGGGGAAGCTCCAAGTCGAGCTCGCCAGGCTGGAGTACCTTCTCCCGCGCCTGCGCGGCATGTGGGGCCACCTGGAGGCCGAGCGCCTCGGTGGTGGAAGGGGTGCTCGCTTCGGCGCAGGCGAGTCGCAATTGGAGACCGACCGCCGCTTGACGCGACGGCGGATCGCCGATCTCAAACGCGAGCTCAAGGACGTCGCGCGCGCCCGTGCGGTGCAGCGGGCGTCCCGTGCGCGAACAGGCGTGTACCGTGTCGCACTCGTGGGCTACACCAACGCCGGCAAATCGACCCTCATGAACGCGCTCACGGCAGCCGGAGTCCTTGTCCAAGACCAGCTCTTCGCCACCCTCGACGCCACGACCCGACGTCTCGAGCTCCCAGACGGCAGGGCGGTGACGCTGACC
>JAJZRZ010000029.1 GCA_021850085.1 Actinomycetes bacterium
GACGCGTGGGCCGGACGGAACGAACCTGCTCAGGGCGCCACGGACGGTCGCCTGCCAGAAGTGCCACACCAGCTATCGCAGCGTCGCGCCCAGCGGTGACCTCCTGATCCCGCATCGAGCGCATGTGGAGATTCTCCAGATGGAGTGCGTGTCCTGCCACGCCGACCTGGTTCACTCGCTGAACCGCTACGGCTTCAACAAGCCTGAGATGCGATCGTGTCTGGAGCAGTGCCACGATGGCGACACAGCCGGTGACGAGTGTGCGGACTGCCACACGCGCAAGCAAGTGCCCGAAAGACACATGCAGCCTGACTGGTTGCAGGCGCACGGCCATGTGGCCGACTACAAGAACTGCGACAGCTGCCATGACTGGACGCCCGGATACTGCGCCGAATGCCACGAGAAACGTCCCGCTTCCCACGCGGGGAACTGGAAGTCCGGCCACGCGCAGAGCGCCCTGGAGCGAGGAGAGGGCTGCATGGTGTGCCACGGCGGTGAGGAGTTCTGCGACCAGTGCCACTGACAGGGCTCATAGGGAGTGACAGGCGCACCCGGCTACGGTGGATTCGAACAGTTGCCGTGTTGTGCTTCGTGCTGGTGTTCGTCGGGCTTCCCGCATACCTTGCGGCCCTTCCCGGCTTCTTCGGCCGCTATCCCGCCCTTGCTGAGCAGCACTCGGAATGGCGGACGTCGTCGCACATGGCGGTGAGCTGTGACCGGTGTCACGTGGAACCGAGCCCCGTACCACGTGCGGCGTATCGCGCGCGCATCGTTGGGGAGTTCTATGTTTCACTCGTCGCACGCGACCGGATTCCGGGGCTGTTCCCGCGGCCGAAGAACGCGGCGTGCCTCGACTGCCACAGCGAGCTGCGCACGAGTTCTCCGAAAGGCGACCTTCAGATACCGCACCGCGCGCATATCACCATCCTCGAGATGGAGTGCGTGCAGTGCCACGACTACCTGGTGCACGAACTTAGCCCCGAGGGTGGTCACACGCCGCCGATGACGGGTTGCCTGAAGTGCCACGACGGCTACACGGCCAAGGACGCTTGCACGGCCTGCCACACGGAGAAGGCCGCGCCACCCGATCATGCGACCGAGGACTGGCTCATCGTGCACGCCGCCCACTCGCAGGACCCCGAGTGCGCGACCTGTCACAAGTGGAAGCGGGACTGGTGCGCGGACTGCCATCGCGATCGGCCGAGATCGCACGGCCCGGACTGGCGTAAGGTCCACGGGGACCGCGTCGCCCAGCACCGGAGCTGTGAGGCGTGCCACGCGGGCACGTTCTGCGTGCGATGTCACGGAGAGATCCCGGCGCTGAACCGCGACCCGGCGCTCGAGCTCGTGGAGTAGGAGGGCGGCGTGCAACACGACCACGGCGACAAGCCGGAGATCGAGAAGCTGGACGAGGCGTCTGCGGCTCAGGTCCCGAGACGCGCGAGAGGCGGCATGCCCGCATGGGTGGGCGCCGTGCTGTTCGTGCTAGGGGCGCTTGCCATCCTGACCGTCGCCTTCGATCTCGGCACCGCGTCGCCGAGGCTGTGCGCTTCGTGTCATGAGATGGCCGAGATGTCTGCTGCCTGGCAGTCTTCCGCACACCGTGTAGTCTCATGCGTGGAGTGCCACCAGTCGCCCACCGAGTGGTTCGAGGTACCCGCCCGTCTGTCCGAGCGTGTCGCGCTGCTCTCCCGGTACCTCGGCGCACACTGGTCCGAGGCCTCAGCGCTGAGCTCCTCCGCTCCGCCTGAGCCCATCACGGACGACATCTGCCTCCAGTGCCACGACCCGAACCGCAAGGCCACCTCCGGCTACCGGATCCTGATCGACCACGTGGAGCATGCCAAGCGCAACGGCTCTTGCGTATCGTGCCACGTTCGGACCGCGCATCCGACGGTGACACGTGGCGGTCCACTGTCCCTCATGGGCCAGTGCTACACGTGCCATGGCACCGCGGACCACCCGGGAGCGTCCACCGAGTGCGGCACATGCCATCCCGAAGGATACGAACTGTACCCCGCCTCCCATGAGGCTCTCACGTGGGCGCGCAGCCACGGGCGGACCTCCGAGGCGGACCAAGGGCTGTGCGGCATGTGTCACGCCTCGACGTTCTGCTCGGACTGCCATGGCATCCAGATGCCGCATCCCGACCGATGGGCGGCCGGCGATGAGGGTCACGCGCTCGCAGCGACCGCTGACCCGGACACGTGCTCCCGCTGCCACGACGGCGGCCCGCAGCTGTGCTCGATGTGCCACCACGTTTCGTTCGAGCCGTTCAAGGGCGGGTGGGCCGAGCAGCACGCGTTCGAGGTGCGTGCCGAAGGTACGGCCTACTGCATGTCCTGTCACGAGCCCAGATACTGCAGCTACTGCCACACGCGACTCGTCGAGCGCGACGGGTCGGAGTAGCGTAGCCTCTGCTATAGTTATCCGGCGATTCTCGCAGGCGGGCGTGGCGGAACTGGCAGACGCGCTGGATTTAGGTTCCAGTGGGGAAACTCATGGAGGTTCGAGTCCTCTCGCCCGCACCAGCTGATGAGCCGGGGAAAATCGTCCCTGATGTTCATACGACCCACTCCTTGAGGAGGAGCCGTGCAGACGAGCGTTGAACGCCTTGAAGGTGAACGCGCCCGCATCACCGTTACCGTGCCCGCCGCCGATGTGGACGCCGCGATCGCACGGGCGTACACCGATATCGCCAAGAAGCTGCGGATTCCCGGTTTCCGCCCGGGCAAAGCCCCCCGGCCGGTGATCGACACGCACGTGGGTCCCAAGGCCGTGCTCGCCGAGGCGCAGGACGAGGTCGTCTCCGAGTCCTATGGGCGTGCGGTCTCCCATGAAGACCTACGGACGGTCGGCCATCCGGACGTGGGGGAGCTCGAGCTGATCGAGCCCGGCAGGGACTACACGTACACCGCCGAGGTGCAGCTGCGCCCTGAGCTCACGCTGACCTCGACCGAGGGCTTCACGGTCACCGTGCCCACGCGGAGTGCGACCGACCGTGAGGTGGACGCGCAGATCGAGCACACGCGGGAGCGGTTCGCGACCCTCGAGGCCGTCGAGCAGCCGGCGGGGGAGAGCGGTTTCGTGCTGATCTCGTTCACCGGCACCATCGACGGTGAGGCGTACGAGGGCAACGTCGTGGACAAGTACCTCTACGAGCTCGGCAAGGGACTCATGCCTAAAGAGTTCGACGAGGCGATCGTAGGCACGAAAGCCGGCGAATCGGCCGTGGCCGAGTTCGAGGTCCCCGACACGTCGTCGAACCAGGAGTTTGTGGGCAAGCAGGCGCGTTTCGAGATCGAGGTGCACGAGGTCAAGGCGCGGGTGCTCCCCGAGCTCGATGATGAGTTCGCGGCGAGCGCGGGCGGCTTCGATTCGCTCGAGGAATATCGCAACGACGTTCGCGAGAAGCTCGACTCGGCCAAGGAGGCGGGCCACGTGCGCGAGGTCGAGAACGCCGTGGTGCGCGAGCTCGTCTCGCGCGTGGAGGGCGAGGTGCCGGAGGAGATGGTGGCCGCGCGTGCCAACTCGATGATGCGAGACTTCCTCGGCAACCTCGAGGAGCGTGGCATCCCGTTGCAGCAGTACGTGGAGATCACGGGAGTCGCTCCGGCGCAGATCCAAGACGACATCACCCACCAGGCGGGCGGCCGGATCCGCGAGGAGCTCGCGTTGGAGGCGCTGTTCCGGGCACAAGGGCTCGAGGTGTCGGAGAGCGACATCGACGACGCTGTGCGCGAGATAGCCGGTGGCGACGAGGCCGCAGCCGACAGACTTCGGGACGAGCTTGCCGAAAACGGCGCGCTGCCCATGGTTCGCGAGCAGATCATGCACCGGAAGGCGTTGAAGTGGCTGATGGATTCGGTCGCGGTCGTGGAGGAGGAGCGGTCATGAGCCACCCCAAGGCACTCGTTCCGATCGTCGTGGAGCAGACCTCTCGCGGAGAGCGCAGCTTCGACATCTATTCGCGCCTGCTCAAGGAGCGCATCGTCTTCCTCGGCCACGAGATCGACGACGTGATCGCGAACCTGGTCATCGCGCAGCTGCTGCACCTGGAGAGCGAGGACCCCGACAAGGACATCAACCTGTACATCAACTCGCCTGGCGGGTCGGTCACCGCTGCCTTGGCGATGTACGACACGATGCAGTACATCCGCTCGGACGTCTCCACCATCTGCGTCGGCCAGTGCGCCTCCGCGGCAGCCGTGCTGCTCGCGGCCGGAGCGCCCGGCAAGCGCTTCGCGCTGCCGAACAGCCGGGTGCTCATACACCAGCCTTGGGGAGGCACGCAAGGCCAGGTCACCGACATCGAGATCCAAGCCAGGGAGATGCTGCGCATGCGCGATGCGCTCGACCGCATCCTTGCGTTGCACACCGGACAGCCGATGGAGAAGATCCATCTCGACACCGAGCGCGACAACATCATGACCGCGGATGAAGCCAGGGCCTACGGGCTCATTGATGCCGTGTTCCAGAAGCGCGGCCAGAAGGAGAGCTGAGCGTGACCGTGGACCGTCACGAAGGCGCAGACCGCTTGGTCTGCTCATTCTGCGGCAAGCCGCAGCACCAGGTGCGGAAGCTCGTTGCTGGCCCGGGTGTGTACATCTGCGATGAGTGCGTCGATTTGTGCTGCGAGATCGTGGACGAGGAGCAGGGCGATCAGGCCACGGCCCCGGGACCCCACGAGGCGCTTCCCACCCCGCGGGATATCCTGGCCGCGCTCGACGACTACGTCGTCGGACAGGACCTCGCGAAAAAGACGCTTTCCGTTGCCGTCTACAACCACTACAAGCGTATCCGGTCGGCCGACGACGGGTCGGTCGAGATCGCCAAGAGCAACATAATGCTGCTCGGGCCCACGGGGTGCGGCAAGACGCTGCTGGCGCAGACGCTCGCCCGCATCCTGAAGGTGCCGTTCGCGATCGCCGACGCGACCACCCTCACAGAGGCAGGTTACGTGGGCGAGGATGTCGAGAACATATTGCTCAAGCTCATCACGGCGGCCGACTTCGATATCCCCCGGGCTGAGATCGGCATCATCTATATAGACGAGATCGACAAGATCGCGCGCAAGGCCGAGAACCTTTCGATAACGCGCGACGTCTCCGGCGAGGGTGTGCAGCAGGCGCTGCTCAAGATCATCGAGGGCACCGAGGCCTCAGTGCCGCCGCAGGGCGGGAGGAAGCATCCTCAGCAGGAGCTCATCAAGATCGACACGACCAACGTGCTCTTCGTCTTGGGCGGCGCGTTCGTCGGGCTCGAGAAGATCATCGCCGACCGTATCGGTAAGAAGGGTGTCGGCTTCGGCGCCGAGATCCACGATTCCGACCAGCACGATACAGGAGTGCTGCTCGCGCAGGCGCTCCCCGAGGATCTGCACAAGTTCGGCCTCATCCCGGAGTTCATCGGGCGCATCCCCGTCACCGCGCATGTGGAGGAGCTGGACGAAGACGAGCTCGTCCGCATCCTGACCGAACCCAAGAATGCGCTGGTACGGCAGTATCAGCGCCTCTTCGAGATGGAGGGTGTGGCGCTCACGTTCACCCCCGAAGCGCTTCGTGAGGTCTCGCGTCAGGCGATAGCGCGCCAGACCGGCGCGCGCGGCCTGCGCTCCATCCTCGAGTCGCTCCTGCTGGACACGATGTACGAGCTTCCCAGCCGTACGGACGTGGATAGGGTCACCATCACCGAAGAGGTGGTCAGAGGCAGGACCGAGCCGGTGCTCACCCTCTCATCGGCCGAAGACGCCAGCGCCTGACAGCACACGAGAACGGGCACCGACCAACCAGAAGCCGGTTGACGGCTCTCCGCGTCGCGCCTCTCAGATCATGGCGAGGATCTCATCGGCGCGTTCCACCTGGCTTGGGTACAGGTCGGAGGGAACGGCGTCGCGGCCGAGGACCCTGAAGACCATGTGTCGCGCGCAAGAGGTGTTGCCGCCCCGGCAGTATCGCTCCTTGATGATGTTGGACATCGAGGGCATATCAGCCATCTGGTCGTTGAAGAACAGACAGGTGTCCATGATCTCGCAGTTCGCCATGGGTCCGTTCACGTTCCTTCTCGGTTGGCTGCCTCCGTGCACATCTTACTACCTCCAGGCGTCCGGGCGCATGACGGCGGGAGGTGACGGACGCGTGTCCATCGGCGCATGACGGGCTACGGGGGTTTTGTCGTAGAATCCATGTGCTCACACACGAAAGGACGCTTCCTTCGATGACGCAGCTTCCCCCGGCATACGACCCCTCCGCCGTAGAAGGACGCGTGTTCGCACGTTGGGCCGATGGGCGCTATTTCGAGCAGCCGGTGGCCGACGGGCATCCGTTCACGGTGGTGATCCCGCCGCCGAACGTCACGGGCTCCCTTCACATGGGGCACGCGCTCAACAACACGATCCAGGACGTTGTGGTACGGCGTGCACGGATGACCGGACGGCCGACACGTTGGATCGTAGGCACCGATCATGCCGGTATCGCCACCCAGAACAAGGTGGAGCAGAAGCTCGCCGCCGAAGGGTTGTCTCGGCACGACGTGGGCAGGGAGCGTTTCGTCGAGCTGTGCTGGGAGTGGCGCCGCGAGCACGGCAACATCATCATCGAGCAGCTCAAGCGCATGGGTTGTTCGTGCGACTACGGGGACGAGCACTTCACGATGGACCCTGGTTACCAGCGCGCCGTGCGCACGGTGTTCGTGGACTGGTTCGAGCAGGGACTGATCTACCGCGGCGAGCGCATCATCAACTGGTGCCCGCGTTGCGCGACGGCGCTTTCCGACATCGAGGTCGAGCACGAGGAGCTGGACGGCCACCTGTGGCATTTCCGCTACCCTCTCAAGCGGGCCGTCGGTGGTCATGACCATGTGGTCGTGGCCACCACCCGGCCCGAGACCATGCTCGGCGACACGTGCGTCGCGGTCCACCCCGGCGACGAGCGCTACACGGACCTTGTCGGCGCGACGATCGTGTTGCCGCTCATCGACCGGGAGATCCCGGTAGTGGCCGACGAGCACGTGGACCCTGCCTTCGGCACGGGAGCAGTGAAGGTGACGCCGGCCCACGACCCGAACGATTTCGAGATCGCCGAGCGCCACGGCTGCGAGAAGCTCAACATCCTGAACGCGGACGCCACCGTCTCGGAGGCTGGGGGCCGGTACGCGGGATTGGACCGCTACGCCGCGCGTGAGCGCATCGTCGCCGACATGGAGGCCGCGGGGCTGCTCGCGGGGGCCGAAGAGCACGTTCATGCCGTCGGGCACTGCTATCGCTGCCGTACGGTTGTGGAGCCATGGCTGTCAGACCAGTGGTTCGTGGACATGAAGCCGCTCGCCGCGCCCGCCATCGAAGTGGTGCGCGACGGCAAGGTGGTGTTCCATCCGCGCCGCTGGGAGAACGTCTACCACCACTGGATGGAGAACATCCGTGACTGGTGCGTATCGCGCCAACTGTGGTGGGGACACCAGATCCCGGTCTTCTACTGTGACGCATGCGGCACACATGCGGCGAGCATGGAGGACATCACGGAGTGCGCGCAGTGTGGCGGTCCGCTGCGGCAGGACCCCGACGTGCTCGACACGTGGTTCAGCTCGCAGCTGTGGCCGTTCGCCACGCTCGGCTGGCCGGATGATACGCGAGAGATAGCCTACTTCTATCCCACCACGGTGCTGTCCACGGCACGCGACATCCTCTTCCTGTGGGTGGCGCGCATGATCATGAGCGGTCTGTCGTTTCGCGATGACATACCCTTCGAGGACGTCATCATCCATCCGACCGTCTTCAACGCCGAGGGCCGGAGGATGAGCAAGTCGCTCGGCACCGGCGTGGATCCGCTCGACCTTATGGAGCACTACGGCGCGGACGGCATGCGCTTCGGACTCATGCTGCAGGTGACCGGCAGCCAAGACATCCGGTTCTCGGAGGAGAAGCTCGTCTCCAGCCGCAACTTCGCGAACAAGATCTGGAACGCAAGCCGCTTCGTGCTGATGAACGTGGACGACGACTACGTGCCGGGTGAGCCGAAGGTTGAGACGGTGGCCGACGCCTGGATACTCTCCAGGCTCGCCGAGCTTTCCGCCCGCGTGGACGAGGGGCTCGAGGCCTACGAGTTCGGCGAGACGGCCCGCGCGTTGTACGACTTCTTCTGGAACGAGTTCTGCGACTGGTACATCGAGCTGGCCAAACCGCGGCTCGCAGGCGGCGGGGACGTCCGCACGACGGTGTTGCGGAACCTGACGTTCGTGCTCGACCGCGCGCTTCGCCTGCTGCACCCGATGATGCCGTTCGTGACCGAGGAGATCTGGAGCCGCCTGCCCCTGGCCGAGGCCGACAGGGCCGAGGCGCTTATGGTCGCGGCATGGCCGACCGGCCTCGAGGCTTACCGCAACGAAGACGCCGAGCGCTCGACCGCCCGTCTGATCGAACTCGCGGTCGGCGTCCGGGCTGTCCGCGCCCGCTACGGCCTGTCGCCGAAGCAGGGCTTGTCGGTCGTCTTCCGGACGTCGGGGGACGCCGACAACGCATGGGTCCGAGAGGAGTTCGGCCACATGCAGTCGCTCGTGCGTGTCGAGGGCTTCACCGCTGGCACAGACGTGGAGAAGCCGCCGCACGCCGCGGTGTTCGTCGCGGGCGACATGACGGTGTTCGTACCGCTGGAGGGCCTGGTGGACTTCGCAGCCGAGCGTGCGCGCATCGGCGCCGAACTGGCAAGGGTCACCGAGGAGCTGTCGCGGGTCACGAAGAAGCTCGGTAACGAGGGCTACCTGACGAAAGCGGCGCCTGACATAATCGATAAGGACCGCGCGAGGGCCGAGGATCTCTCGGCGACCGTGGCCAGACTGACGATGCAACAGGGCGAGCTTCTGGAGTGAGGATGACTGGCGATCCGCTCACCTACGGCCAAGCGATCGAGAAGCTGAGCGGAGCCCTGACCTTTGGGATCAACCCTTCGCTGGAAGGGATCCATGCGCTTGCAGAGGCGCTCGGAAGGCCTCAGGACGCGTTCTCATGCGTTCAGGTCACGGGAACCAACGGCAAGACCTCGGTCACCCGCACCGCAGGCGCTCTGCTCACGGCTCACGGCTTCCGCACGGGCGTCTACACGAGCCCGCACCTCGTCTCATACACAGAGCGTATCGAGATCGACGGCGTACCCCTCAGCGAGGAACGGTTCGCCGCCGCGCTTTCTGATGTCTTCTCCGCCGCCGAGGCGCTGCCGGGTCCGTTCACGGAGTTCGAGCTGCTGACTGCCGCCGGGCTCCATCTGTTCCGCGAACAGCGGGTCGAGCACGCTGTGCTCGAGGTGGGTATGGGAGGGCGTTGGGACGCCACGAGCGTGGTCTCTCCACGGGTGGCCGTGATCACAGGCGTGGCGCTCGACCATACCGATCGGCTGGGGAGCACGCGGCGTGAGATCGCCTGGGACAAGGCGCACATCGTGAAGCCGAGCACAGAGTTCGTCATCACCGGCCCCGGATGCGACGGTGTGGAAGACATCATCCAGGAGCGGGCCGATCAGTTCGATGCCCGCGTCATGCCGGTGGGCCGGGAACACGCCGACTGGCGAATAACGAAGCGCCCTCGCGCGCTCGGAGATCGCGTGATGTTCGACGTGTCCGGATTGCGCGAGTACCGCGGCTTGGCGATCGCTGCGCCCGCGTACCAGGTACCCAACGTTGTCGTCGCGATCGCCACGTGCTGTGCCGCCACGCTCAGCGTCCTCGACCGTCCGGCGACAGCGTCGGCGCTTGCGAACCTGACCTTCCCAGGGCGCTTCGAGGTCCTGAGGAGGGATCCGCCGCTGGTCATCGACGGTGCGCACAACCCGGATGCGGCACATGTGCTGTCCGGGGCCATCGCCGAGGTTTTTTCCGCTACGCCCCCCGTGATCGTGTTGTCCGTGCTCGCGGAGAAAGACGCCGAGGGGATCGTGCGCGCGCTCGCGCCGGTGGCGCGCGCGTTCGTGGTCACCCACAACGGCTCACCCCGGTGCATGGAGACCTCCGCACTCGCCTCGGTCGTCGAATCGGTCACCGGCGTCAGGCCGGTAGTGGAAGATGAGCTGGCTCGCGCGATGGAGGTGGCCTCCAAAGACGACTTTCCAGTGGTCGTCACGGGCAGCCTGTACACCGCAGGCGGTGTGCGCAGGCTGCTGAACGGGTAGCTGTACACGGCGGCGCTTCTGCTAGAATCCCGGTAGTCTCCCGCGAGTCCGGGGACTCACGTGGGGGCTTCATGATCCTCGGAAGGGGATGGCATGGACGACTTGTTCGGCGAGCTGCTCGATCCTGTTCTGAACAACCCCGTCGTCAACCTGGTCTCCAACCTGTGCGTACTCTTCTTCGTAGTCCTGTCCGTCGCACTCATCTTCTGGACCTGGCGTGACGCGGAGCGTCGCGGCGCGATGCCTTGGTTCTGGGCGCTCGTGGTCCTGCTGTTCAACATCTTCGGCTGGATGGTCTACATGGTGGTCCGTCCGCCGGAATACACCGATGACGTCCACGAGCGAGAACTCGAGATAAAGGCCAAGGAAGCGGAGATCCTCAGGAATGGGCAGACGTGCCCGGCGTGCTTCAAGCCGGTCGAGAAAGACTATCTCATCTGTCCGTCATGCATGAAGAAGCTGCGCAAGGAGTGCGTGAACTGCAACCGTGCTCTCAATCTCGATTGGACGGTATGCCCGTTCTGCAAGACGAAGCAGTGATCCGGCCCTCCGCTCACCCGTAGCGGTTCCGCCGGTCCTGAAAGGAAGCGTCACATGCCCGAGATCTCCGTCACGCTGCCGGACGGCAGCGTCAAGGCCGTTCCCGAGGGTTCAACCGTGTGGGATCTCGCCAGCTCGATAGGCGCCCGCCTTGCGTCGGCGGCCATCGCGGGTCGAGTGGACGGGCAGCTCGTCGACACCTGGGCCGTCATCCCCGACGGCTCAAGAGTCGAGATCGTGACCGAGCGCGACCCGGAGGCGCTCCACATCCTGCGCCACTCGGCGGCACATGTGATGGCCGAGGCTGTGAAGGACCTGTTCGGGCTGGCGAAGTTCGGTATCGGCCCGGCCATCGAGGACGGCTTCTACTACGACATCGAGATCGACCGGACCTTCACGCCCGAGGACCTCGCGACCATCGAGGAGCGCATGCGCGCGATCATCGCGGAGGAGCAGACGTTCGAGCGTCGCGAGGTGGACAAGCTCGCGGCGAAGGACGTCTTCGGCGGTCAGCCCTACAAGCTCGAGCTCGTTGATGAGCTGCCCGCCGATGAGGTGCTTTCCACCTACACGCAGGGTAGCTTCACCGACCTGTGTCGCGGGCCGCATGTGCCGCATACCGGGTGGATCAAGGCGTTCAAGCTGATGAAGGTGGCCGGCGCCTACTGGCGAGGCGACTCGAACAGGCCGATGCTGCAGCGCATCTACGGCACGGCGTGGTTATCTGCCGGTGACCTGCAGGCGCACCTGACTCGGATTGAGGAGGCCGAGCGGCGCGACCATCGCAAGCTCGGTCGCGAGCTCGACCTCTTCAGTTTCCACGAGATCGCAGGGGCGGGTCTGCCGCTGTACCACCCCAAGGGCGCACGGATGCTGCGCATCCTACAGGAGTGGCTGCGCGCCGAGCTGTACCGTCGTGGGTACGTGGAGGTCATCACCCCGCACATGTACAAGGTGGATGTCTGGAAGACCTCAGGCCACGCCGAGTTCTACCGCGACAACATGTACTTCTTCGAGATCGACGAGGGCGACGGTCGCGTGAACGAGTACGCGATCAAGCCGATGAACTGCCCGGGCCACGTCATGATCTACGACAACGACGTACGCTCGTACCGCGACTTGCCGGTGCGCATGTTCGAGTTCGGCACGGTCTATCGGCACGAGATGTCCGGCGTGGTGCACGGTCTCATGCGCGCACGCGGCTTCACGCAAGACGACGCGCACATCTTCTGCACGCCCGAGCAGGTGCACTCCGAGGTCGTGGCCATGCTCGAGTTCGTGGACTACGTCATGAAAGACGTCTTCGGGTTCGAGTACTCGGCGGAGATCTCCACTCGGCCCGAGAAGGCCATCGGCGACGATGAGTTCTGGGACCACGCCACCGACGCGCTCAGGAGCGCCTGTGACACGCGCGGACTCGCCTACGATATCAAC
>JAJZRZ010000030.1 GCA_021850085.1 Actinomycetes bacterium
CCGTCGCCGACGAAGGGACCTGGGTGCCTGCCGAATCACGCGGCGTCGGAATGGTCTTCCAAGAGCACGCCCTGTTCCCGCACCTGAGCGTGGCCCGGAACGTGGCTTTCAATCTCAAGGGCGCTCGAGCCCGCGTGAAGACCGCCGAGATGCTCGACCTTGTCGGCCTTTCAGACCTTGCGGACCGGATGCCGCACCAGCTGTCCGGAGGCCAGCAACAGCGGGTCGCGCTTGCGCGCGCGCTGGCGCACGACCCGGTGGTCGTGCTTCTCGACGAGCCGTTCTCAAGCTTGGATGCGGACCTGCGCGCCCAGATGCGGACAGAGGTACGGCGCATCCTGAAAGACGCGGGCGCGACAGCCGTGCTCGTGTCGCACGACCAGCGGGACGCCCTCGCGATCTCAGACACCATCGTCGTCATGCGGGACGGCATGATCGAGCAGGCAGGTCCCCCGCGCGAGATCTACCAGTTCCCCCACACGCGCTTCGTGGCCGAGTTCGTCGGCACGTCGAACGTGCTTTCCGGGACGATCTCTGGCGGTGGTTCGAGCGTCGAGACTCCCGTGGGGACGATCCCCTGCACGCACACCCACGGTCTTCTGGACCACACCGAGGTCCTCGTCTCGGTCCGCCCTGACAGCTTCGAGATCGATGATGCGGGCACTTTGGAAGGGACCGTTGTCTCAGCCGTGTACGCCGGTACCAGCACCGACGTCACGATGCGCGTGGCGGACACCGCCGGAGCGCCGGTCGACTTGCTGGTGCACGCCCATCCGGAGCGCGAACTCGTGATCGGCCAACGCATCCGCGCCCGCGTGCTCCCGGACTTCGTGGCGGTGATCGAGGAGTAGCGGCTCATGTCGCGGCTGTCTCACATGTGGCATCTCGACCGCCCTTGGTGCATCGGACTTCCTCTTTGTCCCGCAGTTCGCCGAGCTGATGTAGGGGCCGGCGCACCCTTGCGCCCACATCGACAACGTGGGGCTGTGGACGTGTGTCGCGGAAAAGGGCCGGACCTCTCGGCCCGGCCCTTCGGCAGGTTCTATGGTGGCCAGAGACGGACTTGAACCGCCGACACGGGGATTTTCAGTCAGCTTGTTTCCGCAGGTAGATAGCCCATCAGAAGGAGAATGTGATGCGGGTGACCTCACAGGCGGGTCGCATCTAGTGCGTTCTACTTCATCGTCCCCGCCAGACAACGAATCACTTCTTTGCCGTCAGCGTATGCCTGGACGACTTCTTCGTACGTGGCTGTCTCGTTCAATGTGCCCTCATGGGCGTAGTCGTTTCGCCAGGTAATGAGGTTCTCGTACGAGCTCACGATGTCACGTTTGTGCGCATGCAGGTACACATCGGCGGCTTGCTTCAAGTTCTCCTTGAAGCCCGTCTTGTAGTCCACCCCGAACTTCTTCAGGTAATCCTTCTGGATATCCTCAATACGAATGCGACCATTTATGCGTCCGAAGAACGCCTCGGCAAACGTCCCGAAGACCTTGTTCTGCGAGGTAGCGAAGTCGATAAGCACGCTCTTCAACGCGATCTCGTAGACAGTGACCGCAGCTACAGTCACGAACCCCACGTACTTGGCCCTGAGCAGCGGATCCTCTAACCCGGGAACGAACGTGTCCAAGTGCTCGATCACATCGTCCGCATGCTTGAAGTGCACGTCGTAGCTCATCTACGAACCCAGAAGGTACTCGCCAACGACCTTGATTCTGGCCAGCACACTCTTGGCGTCAGTTGTGTTGTAGGTGGTGTGCTCGTCGAAAGTCTTGTCCTTCTTGAGCGCGTCATATCTCTCCGCCAGCTTCGAGGCGTCGATCTCCGAGTGGTGCTCAATCAAGACACTCATGACCGAGTCCATTGCCGAGACATTCAGTGGGCCTCTGAGGTGGAACGGCTTCGGCCCAAGTGCCTCCACGACACTCTTGGTCACCTCCGGAAACGCTGCAAAGAACGCTCCCGCCTTTGATGACGTCCCGTCCTGGTGCTTCTTCATCGTCGTGTTCAGGTAGCCTTTCAGAGGCTTCTCGTACTGAGCCGAGGTTCCGACCAGCGAGAACACTCTGAGCAGCAGCTCAACGTCCTTCTGGTGTTTGTCCAGAAGTGGATTCCCGACAATCTTCCGCCAGTTGGCATCGGCGTTCGCGCGCTTGAGCATGTCATTGAATGTGCCACGGAAGACCACGTTGCGGATCTCCTGGCTACGAAGCGGTGTGCCTCCCGTGTTGAGCCTCTCAAAGATGTGATACGCGCTGGTGTTTCCATCCGTCGGCCCAAGTTGACGAATGTTGACTGCTCGCAGCACCGCATTGCGAAGCCGGCGCTGATCGGCCTCCTCGAGATCCGAGTACCGCTTCCCGAGGTATGGGCTGTGATCCCCGAGCCCAATCAGTCTGAAGACCTGACGCTTGCCGTGAGTGCTCTCGTGACCGAAGTAGCCCTCGAGGAAGAACACCACGCTCAGGATGCGCTGCTGTCCGTCGATGACGAGGTTCTTGTTTTCGTCATCGATGTAGAAGAAGACTGGTGGCACCGGAAGACCACTGAGGAAGGAGTCAATCAGCAGTGACGACTGTCGCCTAGACCAAACGAACTCCCGCTGGTAGTCAGGAATCGTGATGTCGCCGTCTTCCCACATCTTGGCGATGCCGGAGAGCGTGAAGTCTGAAGGATAGCTGGCGATGTCGTAGGTCATCGTGACCTCGGCGTCATCCTGTTCAGCCTCGAGATCGAGATCGTCTTCTGAGAACTCGTCAGTCATTGTGCATCCTCCCCTGGTATCTCCACGAACTTGGCCCATCACGGTGTCAGCATGGCAGTACAGATCACGCCAGCCAAGCGCCACACACGACCGCAACATTGGGACAGTGCCTCCCGTGATTATGCAGGTAGCGGCTGACATCGGCGCCCGGTGTGCAGTGCGGGTGCTACGCAGCGAGAGCGCATCGACCGTACAGCGCCCGCTCCTCTTCGCTTAGCCACTTCTCGAACTCGGAGGTGGCGATGTCGGCTTCGCCCTTGGTCACCCACGAGTAGATCGATATCAGCGTACTGGGGTTGCTGTGCCCCAGAAGCCTTTGGACGTAGGTGATCGAGCGCCCTTGACTCAGATAGACCGATGCCACGTGGTGCCGGCAGTCGTGCAGACGAAACTTCGGCAGACCAGCCTTCTCTCTTGCCGGGATCCATACACGTGCGTAGAAGTTGGTCGGATCGACAGTCTTACCCTCCGGCGTCGGGAACAACAGGTTGAGATCGTTGTCAGGCCGGACAAGAAGGTGAGCCTGCAGCGCCTCGACGGTTGTGCGTGGCAGCGGTACATCCCGGTAGGCGGCATCCGTCTTGAGGTCGACGAGCTGACGCTTCACCAGCTGACCCCGCACGTGGATGACGGCACGCTCGAGATCGAGATCCTGGACACGCAAACCCCACGCCTCCGCACGGCGAAGTCCACTGGTCAGAAGGAGCCGTATGAACGGCTGCCAGTACTGCGGGGTGCTGTCGATCAGTAGTCTCACCTGCCCGGGCGACAACGGCTCAAAGGCTCGACGCCTGATCTTCGGCAGAGCGAGCTTGGTCGTACCGAGAGGCAGCTTGTCGAGATGATCGTGATCAATCCCCAGTCGGAGCACCATCTTGAAGATGATGACGGTCTTCCGGACTGTAGACGGCGCATACCGATCACTTAGGCCGGCAATCATCTCGTCGACATCACGGCGAGTGATAGCGCTGACGTGCTTGCCGCCGATGTACGGCTTCAATCTTCGTATCGCCTTGTCGTAATCCCGCTTGGTGGACGCATCGGCGTACTCGAGATACGTCTCAGCGATCCTACAGGATACGACGAGCACCGGCAGCGGACAGCGCCTGACTCACCTTTTTGCCCGGCTTGCCCGTCTTCACCTCAACCAGTACCAACGTGTCACCTTCCCAGGCGACGACGTCGATCTTGCCAGCCTCACAGCTCCACTGGCGTTCGATGACACAGATCCCGCAACGCTCGAGATACGCACATGCGGCATCCTCGCCACGCACCTTCATGGACTTCTCGCTCACGTTCTTCACCTCCCTTCGGCTTGGACTCGAACTAACGGACGCTGCACCACCTCCTTTTCTTGACGGGACACGCACTGCCCCAGAACGCAAAGAAGGCCGCCTCCGAAGAGACGACCTTGAGCAACGATGGCCCCGAGGGGTAGGGGGCACTTATCTGACGAAACCAAGATCCATAGACCCTATGACCCGCTCACACTCGACAACCGATTTCGGAATCCAGAATCCTTTTCGAGTGGAGACCCGTCGCTTCGCTCCGGGCGACACGATGAGCTACTCGTCATAGAGCTCGAAGTCGTGGATGTCGTCGCCGTCCAGCTCAAGCCAATCCGGGTCAGCCACGTGAGCTATGACCAGACCGCCACCGGAGCCGGGCTTCACGTACATCGTGGCGCTAGTACTACGCTCCAGTGCCTCACGTATGCGTTGGCCACTTGAAGCCACAACGAGAGCGGAGACATCTGGTGTCCCCATCTCCCGGAGGCGGGTGATCTTGAACCATGCGCTGGCACCATCAATCCTTCCGAGCATGTAGGCGGGAATGCATCGGTGCTCACGCTCACCGGGAGCTACCCAGACGACCTCGGCCACTGACGCCTCGTAGAACCTACGGCTCTTCTTGTCTGAGCTCGCAAGGATCAGCGCCCCGGGACTTGAGTTGATCGCAGACCGGACGATCGCTTCAACCCGAGCACGAAGAAGCGGCTGCCCGAGCTTCCCATACCAAACGTAGCCGACCTTCTCGATGACCCCCTGGTGCGCCGCAATAGTGCCCTCGGGTGGGGCCAGATGCTCCCCGAATCTGAGGAGGAGACGCTCGCTGGCGGACTTACCAGTCAACGTCACACCGCCCACTCGGCGGTAAGAACCTCTGCCTGCTCGATTACTGTCTTGGTAGCCATCTCCTGCTTGTCGGGCGGATAGCCGTACTTGCGCAGGATCCGCTTCACGATGACTCGCATCTCTGCTCGGACGTTCTCACGTACCGTCCAGTCGATCTTCACGTTCTTCTTGACGGCTTGAACGAGCTCTCGGGCAATCTGCTTGAGGGTCTCGTCGCCGAGCTCCATGACCGCACTGTCGTTGGCCTCAAGCGCATCGTAGAAGGCGATCTCGTCGTCGTTGAGACCGAGCTCGTCTCCTCTTGCCTGGGCCTCCCGCATCTCCTTGGCGAGTGCAATGAGCTCCTCGATCACCTGTGCGGCCTCGATCGCCCGGTTCTGGTACCGACGGATCGATTCCTCGAGCAGCTTCTCGAACGACCGCCCCTGCACCACGTTGCGCTTGCTCCGGGTGCGGATCTCACCCTGCAGCAGCTTGCGAAGCGTCTCGACCGCCAGGTTCTTCTGAGGCAGATGGCGCACCTCTTCGAGGAACTCGTCCGACAGGATGGAGATGTCGGGCTTGTCCAGCCCGGCAGCAGCGAAGATGTCGACCACCTCACCGGAGTCGACCGACTTGGACACCAGCTGGCGAATCGCGAACTCTAGGTCTTCCTGAGTGCCACCACCGAAGTCAGGGTCACCCTTCACCATCACGGCTCGAAGCGCCTGGAAGAAGGCGAGATCGTCTCTGATGCCGATCGCCTCTTCGGCCGGAACAGCGAGCGCGAACGCCTGCGACAGTGCGGTCACAGCACCCGTGTAACGCTTCTTGCCGTCCTCTTGGGCGAGAACGTGCTCTTGAGCTGCCGGCAGCAAAGCCAGCCGCTCGTGAGGTTCACCGGTCATCCACACCGACCAGTCGAAACCGTGCAGGATGCCGCAGACGATCTCGTACTTCTCGAGCATGACGGCCACGGCTTCATCCTGGTCGATGATCGTCTTGCCTCGTCCACCGCTGTCCGTGTACTCGGCGAGCGCCTTCTTCATCTGGTCAGCGAGACCGATGTAGTCGACGACCAGTCCGCCCGGCTTGTCATGGAAGACTCGGTTCACCCGAGCGATGGCCTGCATCAGACCGTGTCCCTGCATCGGCTTGTCGACGTACATGGTGTGGAGGCACGGCGCATCGAAGCCGGTGAGCCACATGTCGCGGACGATCACGACCTTGAACGCGTCGTCGGGATCCTTGAACCGCTTGGCGAGCGCCTCACGCTTCGGCTTGTTGCGGATGTGCTGCTGCCACTCGACCGGGTCAGACGCCGATCCGGTCATCACGACCTTCACAACCCCGTCGGTATCGTCAGTACCGCCCCACTCGGGCCTGAGTGCAACGATCTCGTTGTAGAGGTCGATGCAGATTCGGCGGCTCATGCAGACGAACATCGCCTTGCCGTCCATGGCCTCGAGCCGCTTGTCGAAGTGGTCGACCATATCCTTGGCGATGAGCTTGACCCGCTTCGGAGTGCCGACCAGTGCCTCGAGCTGAGCCCACCGTGTCTTGAGCCGCTCCTTCTCCGAGTACTCCTCGCTCTCAGTGATCTCCTCGAAGGTCGGGTCAATCTTGGGCTTCTCGCTCTCGATGAGCTCGAGCTTGGCAAGCCGGCTCTCGTAGTAGATCGGGACGGTCGCCCCGTCCTCTACCGCCCGCTGGATGTCATAGATGCTGACGTAGTCGCCGAAGACCGAGCGGGTGTTCTTGTCCGAAAGCTCGATAGGCGTGCCGGTGAAGCCGATGAACGAAGCGTTCGGCAGGGCATCGTGCATGTGCCGAGCGTACCCGTCGATGAAGTCGTACTGGCTGCGGTGAGCCTCGTCCGCAATGACGACTATGTTCCGGCGCTCACTCAGCACCGGGTACGTATCACCCTTCTCCTCCGGAAAGAACTTCTGCACCGTGGTGAAGACGACTCCGCCAGCGTCGACCGAGAGCTTGTCGCGAAGGTCCGCTCGGTCTGCGACCTGGACTGGCGGCTGGCGCAGCAAATCCTTGCACCGGGCGAACGTCCCGAAGAGCTGGTCATCGAGGTCGTTGCGGTCAGTGATTACGACGACGGTGGGGTTTTCCATCGCGGGATGCGTGATGACTCTGCCCGCGTAGAACGCCATCGTGAGGCTCTTGCCAGACCCCTGCGTATGCCACACGACACCGATACGCCGGTCACCCACGCCTTCCTTCTGGTGGGCACGCCATTCCACGCTCGACTCGGCTGCCATCATCGCCGTTGGCTCATCAGCGCTCGCACGCAACGTGGCATCGATTGCCTGATTCACCGCATGGAACTGGTGATAGCCGGCCATCTTCTTGAGCGGCCTACCTCCACCGGTGTCCTCGAACACGATGAAATGGCGCATGAGATCGAGAACGCGACGCTTGTCGAACACGCCTTTGATGAGCACCTTGAGCTGCGGGATTAGGGCCGACGCCAAATCGTCACCGTCGATCGTCCTCCAAGGCATGAACCATTCCTTGCCCGCAGTCAGCGTGCCGATGCGAGCACAAATGCCGTCCGAGATCACCAGCGTCTCGTCGAATCCCATGAGCGAGGGAATCTCTGCCTTGTAGGTCTGCAACTGCTTGTACGCAGCCCTGAGATCGGCCCTCTCGTCGGCCGCGTTCTTAAGCTCGATGACCGAGAGCGGCAGGCCGTTGATGTAGACCACGATGTCGGGACGTCGGTGCTTGTCGCCCTCGATGACCGTCAACTGGTTTACCGCCAGCCAGTCATTCTGGTCGGGATCGTCGAAATCGATCACCCGCGCTTGGGCGCCGGCTATAGAACCGTCGGCGCGGCCATACTCGACCGGTACTCCGTCGACGACCATGCGGTGCAATGTCCAGTTGATCGACTCGAGATTGAGTCCGTCGGGTCGAGTAAGTCTCCTGAACGCGTCCTCGATGGCTGAGGCCGGGAGGTCAGGATTCAATCGCCGTAGGCTCGAATACACACGATCTCGAAGAATGACCGTGGACTCGTCACGCTCGGGGCTCGATCCGTCCTGAAGCAGATCAGGGCCGTACGCTAGCGCATAGCCGATCTCATGGAACCAGCTGAACGCCGCTTCCTCGACCTCGGACTCAAACATCCTAGCGTCAGGCATCTAGACGACCTCTTCCGCGACCTTCTCAGCATCCGCGACCCGGAGCTGACCCGACAACAACCGAGGTAGCAGGGCATCCCTCAACGCTGCCAGCGTACTCGATTGCACGCCGTTCAATCGGATGCGATCCATCAGGGGCGCAACCAGCATTTCATAGTCCCGAATCACTCCCAAGGGGGGATCAACGACCGAGACAGAACTGAAGGTCGCTCTGTTGATCGTCGAGAACACAGACCCGTGCGAATACTGGCGGAGACGATCCACTACGAGGCCCGTCGCGGCGTATGTGTAGTAGTCAGTCCCCTCGTGAACGCCGCGAAGTCCGAAGCACGACTGGTTGATGGCCATATCAACCCCGGCCATCGCACGAAGCCCCACGGTCCCCCTAGCGGTGAGTATGGTTGTGCCAGCGGGCAGCACTTGAGCCGCACTATTCGCGATACCTAAGGGAGTGACCTTCTTCGCCGTATCGAGCACGAAGACTTCACCATCACTGGGAGCGTCCGCAATGGCAAACCACGGGATGGCCCCACCCCAGTGCTCGTCGACCGAGGTCTTCGGCGTGCCACCGGACAGAATCGTGACGGTTTCGGAGAAGGGCGAGTATCTCCACCCCACGGGAAGATCGGTCTGCTCATCGACAGATGCGCCGTCGAAGCGAACGAAGCGGGCCTCGAAGAGCGACCGGGCCGTCTCATCCAACGCCCGGCTCATCTTCCGATTCAGCTCGATCTTGTCATCAAATGCGCCCAGCAACGCGGCGGCGTCACGCTGCGCCTGCAAGGCTGGGAGGTCGAACCTGAACTTGAGGATTCGCGTAGGTGATGTGTGCCTGACGGTAGTGCCAGTCGCGCCAGCAAGGATCTCGTGTCGATATGCCGCTGAGCACATCAGGTAGTAGAGATAGCGCTTGTCCAACAAGTCTGGCCGAAGGACCCGCACTTTGCCCAAGCGTTGGTTGTGCAAGTACCGCCAACCTGCGCTGGCACTCGGAACAATCGCTGGGTATCCGAGGGTGCCCGCATCGCGGCTGAGGTCCGTCATGGTGACGATCAAGTCCCCGGGAGACAGCACGTATTCCTCAGGAACGGGCCCGCTGTACCACTTCTGATTGGACGGCGAGAAGCCTCCGCCAGGGCGGAAGTTCCCAGGTGTAAGAAGCATGTCCTGCGTCCTCTTGTCCGAGAAGAACTCGCCCTTGAACGCGAAACCGTGACGAATCTCGACCAACTCTGACAGTGCTACGTCAGATGAGCTCATGACCCACCCGCTTCAGCTGCATCCGGATCTCAGCGTCTAGACGTTCGCCCTCGGTCATCTGCTCGGCAAGTTCAGCCGTCAGGCGCTTCATCTTCTCGTCGAACGGCTCGTCGTCCTCCTCAGCATCAGCAGCGCCCACGTAGCGCCCCGGAGTCAGCACGTAGCCGTGCCCCTTTACCTCCTCGAGCGTGGCCGACTTGCAGAACCCCGGAACATCCTCGTATTCCACGTCGAAGTCGGGGTCGTGACGCCATGCGTGATAAGTTTTCGCGATCTTCGTGATGTCCTCGGCGGTGAGCTCACGGTGAGTCCGATCGACCATCGTCCCGAGCTCACGGGCGTCGATGAACAGGATCTCACGTTGGCGATCCCTGAAGCGGTTGTTCCGCTTGTCGCGAGACAGGAACCACAGGCATACCGGGATCTGCGTCGAGTAGAAGAGTTGACCCGGCAGGGCAACCATGCAGTCAACCAGATCTGCTTCGAGGATTGCCCTGCGGATCTCGCCCTCGCCGGACTGATTCGATGACATTGACCCGTTCGCAAGCACGAAGCCTGCGGTGCCGGTCGGCGACAAATGGCTGATGAAGTGCTGCACCCAAGCGAAGTTGGCGTTGCCGGCAGGTGGCACTCCGAAGATCCATCGCCGGTCGTCCCTGAGGCGATCGCCGCCCCAGTCGCTCATGTTGAACGGCGGATTTGCGAGAACGTAGTCGGCCTTGAGGTCGGGCAACTGATCGTCGTGGAACGTGTCGCCATGCCGGATGTCCGCGTCGACACCCCGAATCGCTAGATTCATCTTGGCAAGACGCCATGTGGTGTAGTTCGACTCCTGGCCGTAGACCGAGATCTCGCCGATACGACCTCCGTGCTCCTCGACGAACTCCTCGGACTGCACGAACATGCCGCCTGAACCGCAGGCTGGGTCGTAGACTCTCCCCTTGTAGGGGGCGAGCATCTCGACGAGCACGCGGACAACACACTTCGGCGTGTAGAACTCGCCACCGAGTTTTCCCTCGGCGCTGGCGAATCGAGACAGGAAGTACTCGTACACCCGCCCAAGCACATCCTTCTGCCGGCTCGCTCTGTCGCCCACAGTGATGTTGCTGACCATGTCGACTAGCTGACCCAACCGTGTCTTGTCCAAGCCCGGTCGAGCGAAGTCCTTCGGGAGGACACCCTTCAGGGACGGGTTCTCACGCTCGACTGCAATCATCGCGTCATCCACAATCTTGCCGATGTCCGGCTGCTTCGCGCTCTTCTTCAGTAGCGACCAGCGAGCATCTTGAGGAACCCAGAAGACGTTGACTGCGCCGTACTCATCAGGGTCCTCGGGGTCAGCACCCTGCGCCTTGCCCGCTTCGAGGAGAGCGTGATGCTCATCAAACGCATCCGAGATGTACTTAAGGAAGAGAAGCCCGAGCACGACGTGCTTGTACTCGGCAGCGTCCATAGAGCCTCGTAGCGCGTCAGCTGCCTTCCAGAGCTGCGCCTCAAACGGGAGCTCGGAGCGCAGGCGTGCCAGCGGCTTGAACGATTTGCCCCGAGCCTGAAGCCACTGCTCCACGGATGCGGAGTCGAACAACAAGATCGCCGCATCTGGCCCGGACACCGGCGTTGGAAACGCATCGGGGTTCGGTTCACCGGTCGCACTCTTCGCGGGATAGCGATCCCGCCAGTTCGACACAGCCGACAAGCCCACGCCCGCCATGTCCGCAATCTCCTGCAAGGTTACCGTGCGAGCGGTCTCACTCATTACCGGCGCCGTCCCATTCGACTCTCCACGTGCACCCATCATGCAGCCCTCCCCACGCATGCCTCACCAACCGGCTCAGGCAGCTCGGACATATACGCAACCTTCGTTGCGGCAGTCGCAAGTTCTCGTGATAAGGCCGACGCTCGCGACACCACGGTAACGACGACCCCGGCCAGTCGAAGCGTCAACGCAAGAGACCTGAACGCGTGGTCTCCCGAGGCTATGACAACCTCGTCGAACCGCCGGGCAAGATCCGGCACCGCAACTGCATGCAGAAGCGCAACATCGGCACCGTCAACACCCAAGCCGATGAGCACCTGGGCACCCCTCTCCCTGCACTTCGTGGCGACCACAAGCTGCGGGCTGCAAGCGACGATCATCTGGTCCATCTCGGCGACGTCCGCGACCCGCTCGTACTCATCCATCCGCTCCGGCAGCACCGTGGACTCGATGTGAGAGCCGCCGCACAGGTTCTCGACGTCCACCAAGTGGAGCTTCCTCCCAGCCGGAACCCAGGTCGCCCGGCATCCCCTCTTCCCGCTTGAGCACTTCATGGCTCCCCCTCCTGTTGTGAACTGACTTCACAACGGAATATACCCGTGAAGTGGTTTCACAGTCAAGAGGGTTCTGTGAAGTCTTTTCACAGACTACCACCGAGGCCCAGTCAATACCAACAAACAGCGCATGGACCTCCTTATGTCGGCTGACCGTGCTGTAAGTAGGATCCGTTGCCACGCCATTGCCACGTGAATGGGCCAAGACAGCTCAGTTGGTAGAGCCACAGCAACCGGCGATCTCGCGGTTGCGTAGCGGAGCCGAAGGCGTAGCAGGGGAGGAAAAATCCCAGCTCACAAACCACGAAGGGCCGGACCTCATCGGCCCGACCCTTCGGAAGTATCTATGGTGGCCAGAGACGGACTTGAACCGCCGACACGGGGATTTTCAGTCCCCTGCTCTACCAACTGAGCTACCTGGCCGTGTAGTCCGATGAGATTAGC
>JAJZRZ010000031.1 GCA_021850085.1 Actinomycetes bacterium
GACGGACTCGCACGACGGTACGGGGAGCCCATCCCGCCCGAAGTCCTCGAGCGCCTCGACACCGAACTCGAAATCATCACCTCCAAAGGACTCTCAGCCTACTTCCTGATCGTTGCGGACTTCGTGGGATGGGCCAAGGACAGCGGGATCGGCGTCGGGCCCGGACGAGGTTCCGCGGCCGGATCGCTCATCTCCTACGCGCTCGGCATCACGAATCTCGACCCGCTCGAGCACGGACTGCTCTTCGAGCGTTTCCTCAATCTTGAGCGCACTGAGATGCCCGACATCGACATCGACTTCGACGACGAGCGGCGCGGCGAGGTCATCGAGTACGTCCGGAACAAGTACGGCAACGACCGTGTGGCGCAGGTGGTCACGTACTCCAGGATGAAGGCGCGAGCGGCCATCCGCGATGCCGGCCGCGTTCTCGGCTACCCTTACTCCACGCCGGACAAGGTGAGCAAGATGGTGCCGGAACGCCTCGACCGCAAGGACGAGGACGCTGGCCTGACCGATCTGCAGCTCGCACTGCGAGACTCGCCGGACCTCAAAGACGCACACGGCAACGACGCCGACGTTCGGCGGATCATCGACGCCGCGCTGGCCTTGGAGAACGTAGTGCGGGGCGAGGGGGTGCACCCGGCCGCCGTGGTGATCTGCCGCGAGCCGCTGCACAACTACGCACCGGTGAAGCTCGACACCAAGGGCGGTTCGGTCATCACGCAGTACGAGGGCCAGGTGGTCGCCGACCTCGGCCTGCTCAAGATGGACTTCCTCGGCCTGCGCACGCTCACCGTGCTCGCCAAGGCGGTGCGCACCATCGAGGAGAACCACGGTGTGACGATCGATCTCGACGCCATCCCCATGGACGACCAGAAGACGTGGGAGATGCTCCAGCGTGCCGACAGCGACGGCGTGTTCCAGGTGGAATCGGCTGGCATGAAGCGCGTGCTGCGCGACCTCAGGCCCACGTGCTTCGCGGATCTCGTGGCCGTGGTGGCTCTGTTCCGGCCAGGCCCGATGGATTACATCCCCGAGTTCATCAAGCGCAAGCACGGGCTGGCGCGGATCAGCTACTACGACGAACGCCTCACGCACATCCTTGAGGAAACCTACGGCACGATGGTCTATCAGGAACAGGTCATGCGCATCTCCATGGAGATGGCGGGCTTCTCGGCGGCCAAAGCCGACAAGCTGCGAAAGGGCATGGGCAAGAAGATCAAGGAGGTCATCGACGCGCTCAAGGTCGACTTTGTCTCGGGCGCTCTCGAGCGGGGTTACCAGCGCAAGGTCGTCGAGCAGCTGTGGGCGGACATCGAGAAGTTCGCGCAGTATGCGTTCAACAAGAGCCATGCGGCCGCCTACGGCCTGATCAGCTACCAGACGGCGTACCTGAAGGCGCACTATCCGCTCGAGTACATGGCGGCCGTGCTCACGAGCTACACAGGCAAGAGTGAGACGATCGTCAAGTACATCGCCGCGTGCAACCAGGCGGGCATCACGGTCCTGCCGCCCGATGTGAACTCGTCGGGCGCCGACTTCACCGCGGTCGACGAGGCGATCCGCTTCGGGCTGGCCGGCATCCGCAACGTCGGCGAGGGCGTCGTCGAGACGATCGTGGCCGAGCGCAGGGCCGGCGGTCCTTTCTCGAGCCTCCAGGATTTCTGCAACCGGGTGGACATGCGGCAGGCCAACAAGAAGACGCTCGAGTCGCTCATCAAGGCGGGCGCGTTCGACTCGACCGGCTACACCCGCAAGCACCTGCTCACGATGATGGACGCGTGCGTCGACGCGGGCATCAAGAGGCAGCGGGATGCCGACACGGGGCAGACCTCGATGTTCGACCTGTTCGCCGCCGAGGAGCATGGGCTTTCCGAGAGCGTGCCTGCGCCCAACGGCGACGAGTGGGACAAGGGCGTGAAGCTGAAGTTCGAAAAGGAGATGCTCGGTATCTACGTGACCGACCATCCCCTGCGGGAGATCGCCGACGCGATCGTGGCCGCGCGCACGATCTCGCTCGGCGCCACGGAGGAATCACGCGACGGCCAGAACGGGTGGTTCGCCGGGATCGTCACCCACTACGAGCGGATCGCCACGAAGTCGGGCAAACTGATGGGCAGCTTCGTCCTGGAAGACCTCGAGGGCTCCATGGAGGCCGTGCTCTTCCCGCAGTCGTACGAGCGGTATCGCGATGTGGTTGCGGTTGACGCGGTCATCAGGACCCGCGCGAA
This sequence comes from Actinomycetes bacterium, assembly GCA_021850085.1. GTDB lineage: Bacteria > Actinomycetota > Coriobacteriia > Anaerosomatales > Anaerosomataceae > UBA6100. Next base: position 2,232 of record JAJZRZ010000031.1, read on the forward strand.
GATCGAGCGCTCCGACCGAGGGCTCAAACTGATAGTCCAAGAGGTCGAGCCGCTCTCGGAGAGCGGAAGCTTTCAGCGGCCGCCGGCCACGCTCATGGTGCGCGCAGGCGTGGAGGTCCTCGGCAACGGCGCGAGCGCGCAGTTCAAGGCGATACTCGGCAGGTACCCCGGCAGGGACGGCGTTGTGGTCGATCTTCAGACGCCCGGCGGGGCCAAGCAGCTGAGGATGGGGGATGAGCACCGGGTCGACGCGTCAGCCGCAGGCCTGCACGCCGAGCTGAAGGGGCTGCTCGGCGCAGGTTCCGTCTGGGAGGCATGAGGTTTGACTGCCCGGGCAGCGCGTGATACTGTCGTGCAGTAACACTCTACTGTAATAAAGCACATTGGGGAGGTGACCCGCCCATGCAGCCCGCTCTTCCGCGCGGTTTTCGCGACGTGCTCCTCGATGAGGCGCGAGAGCGCGAGTGGGTGGTGTCCACGGTGACAGCGCTGTTCTCCGCCTGGGGCTACGACCCCGTGGAGACGCCGATCGTGGAGGAGTACCGCACGCTCGAGGCGGGCGTGGGTGCCGGTCTCGAGGAGACCGCCTTCCGCCTGTTCGACCTTGACGGCTCGATGTTGGCCCTCAGGCCCGAGATGACCGTGCCCATCGCGCGCGTCGTCGCTTCCCGGCTAGCCGGCACGCCTGGTCCTCACAGGATCCGGTATGCGTCGCAGGTCTTCCGCGAACACGCGTCGCTTCGCGGCCAGGCGCGCCAGTTCACCCAGATCGGCGTGGAGCTCATCGGTGCCCCTGGCCCCGCCGCAGACGTGGAGATGGTCGTGCTCCTTCTCGGCGCGCTGGAGGCCGCGGGCCTCAGGTCCTTCCTCGTCGGCATGGGAACGGCCGACGTGTTGCGTGCCCTTCTCGACCGCGCGGGAGGTCCCCAGCAGTGGCGGGACGCGGCGGTCGCGGCCGCTCAGAGCCGCAACCTGGTGGAACTCGACCGCCTCGCAACGCGGCAGGATCTGCTCCCGGAGGTCGCGCGAGCCCTCCGGGAGATCCCGCGGGTGAGCGGTGGACGTGAGGCGCTCGAGCGGTGCAGGGAACTTGCGGATCCGTGCGGTTGCGCAGGCTCGCTGGAGTCACTCGCGCAGACGTGGGAGGTCCTCGAAGAGCTGGGCGTCACCGCGAGTGTGCAGCTCGATTTCGGCATCATGCGCTCGTTCGCCTACTACACGGGGCTGCAGCTCGAGGCGTACGCGCCCGGTCTCGGCCTGCCGTTGGCGGGCGGCGGGCGCTATGACGGCGTCCTGTCCGTTTATGGCCGCCCCGCACCGGCGGCCGGCTTCGCGCTGGGCTTGGAGCGGGTGATGATCGCGCTCGCCGAGCAAGATGCCACGCCGGCGCTCGAGCCGCTCGACGCCGTGCTCGGTGGAGAACGCACCGCCGAGGTGTTCCGCGCCGCGGCGCGGCTCAGGGAGTCCGGTTGGCGCGTACGCGTCGCTTCGGGCGTCACGGGGCTCGCGCTCGTCCGGGAGGCCGATTCCCGCGGGGCGGCCGAGGCGCTCGTCGCCGACGAAGGCCGCATCCGCAGGCTCGACCGGGCAGGGGAGCCGGCGACGGCGCTCGGCACTCCTTTGCCCGCCGCCCCGCGGTTCACGTGGGCGGTGCGCGGCGGTGATGTCGAATGATCGCGCGCAGGGGTGCCGACCGGCGGCTGCTCAGGATGGCGCTGCCGAAAGGGTCTCTGTACGACGGGTCGGTCGCACTGCTCCGGGACGCCGGTCTCGACGTCACGGGTCTTGAGGACCCGGGCCGGCAGCTCACAGTGCGGGCGGGCGGCGTCGAGTACATAATCGGCAAGCCGACCGACATCCCCGTGTACGTCGCCTACGGCGGCGTGGACGTGGCGATCGCGGGCAAGGACGTCGTGCTGGAGGCCGATCTCGAGATCGCCGAGCTTGTCGACCTCGGCTTCGGCGCGTGCCGTTTCGTGGTGGCCGAGCCACAAGACGCGCAGCACACCGTGGCCGAGCTGTACCGCCACCTCGGCGTGATTCGCGTTGCCACGAAATACCCGCGCATCACCGACGCGCACTACGCCTCCCGGGGTCTGCAGGTGGAGCTGGTGAAGCTTTCGGGCAACATCGAGCTCGCGCCGCTGATCGGCCTCGCCGACCAGATCGTCGACATCACCGCGACAGGCCGCACGCTCGCCGAGAACCGGTTGCGTATAGTGGAGGACGTGCTTGCCTCGACGGCCCGCTTCGTCGCTAACCCGGTGAGCCTCAAGACGGACAGCCAGCGGATCACGGCGCTTGCCGCCGCGATGGCGGCCGCGTCTGAAGAGAAAGGACCGCAGCAATGATGCGACGTCTGGAGCTCGCGAGGGGAAGACGGCTCGAAGAGCCCGACGTTCCACGCACCGGCGGCATCGACGCCGAGGTGCTCGGTGTGGCGCAGCGCATAATCGACGATGTGAGGGCGCGCGGAGACGCGGCTCTCGCCGACTACACGGCGCAATTCGATCATGCGTCGCTTGTCGACATCAGGGTCAGCGACGAGGAGATCGAGCGAGCGCTTGCGGAGGTGGGCGAGGACTTCCTTGAGGCGATCGCCGCGGCCGCGCTGTCCATCGAGGACTTCCACCAGCGCCAAGTGACGCAGTCGTGGTTCACCACGCTGGAGAGCGGTGTTGTTCTCGGCCAGAAGGTGACGCCGCTCAGGCGCGTGGGAATATACGTGCCCGGCGGACGGGCGTGCTACCCTTCGTCCGTGCTCATGAACGCCATCCCTGCGATGGTCGCCGGGGTGAGCGAGATCGCGATGGTCGTGCCGCCCGACGCGGACGGAAGCGTCAACCCGTACACGCTCGCGGCAGCCGCCGAGGCCGGTCTCACCGAGATCTACAAGGTGGGCGGCGCGCAGGCCATCGCCGCGCTGGCGTACGGCACGGACACCATCCCCCGCGTGGACAAGATCACCGGACCCGGCAACGCCTACGTGACCGCGGCCAAGAAGCTCGTGATGGGGGATGTGGGGATCGACATGCTCGCCGGACCCTCAGAGGTGCTGATCCTGGCCGACGAGACCGCAGAGCCAGCTTTCGTCGCGATCGACCTGATGGCCCAGGCCGAGCACGATCCGCGTGCCGCGACGTATCTCGTGACCACCGACCCGAGTCTTCCCGATGATGTGGACGCGGCTCTGCGGGAGCTGCTCGCCGAATCGCCTCGTGCCGATGTCATCGAGCGCTCTCTCACAGATAACGGCGTCGTCATCGTGTGCCCGGACCTGGGCGTCGCGCTCGACGCGGCGAACCTGATCGCTCCCGAGCATCTTGAGGTGATGATGGCCGAGCCCTTCGAGTTGCTCGGCTCGATCACCAACGCGGGTGCGATCTTCCTCGGACCGTGGACGCCGGAGAGCGTGGGCGACTACGTCGCCGGCCCGAACCACGTCCTGCCCACGGGTGGCACGGCGCGCTTCTCCAGCCCGCTGTCGGTGGACGATTTCGTGAAGAAGTCCTCGGTGCTGAGTTACTCGCTCGCGGGTCTTCAGGCCGACGGTGGCATCGTGATGACGATCGCCGAGGCCGAGGGGCTTGACGCGCACGCCACAGCTGTGGCCCTGCGGCTTGCCTTGGCGTACGGGCTGGACGGTGAGGAATAGGTGAAGCGTGTACGCTCCTCCCGCCCCGAGCTCGAAGGCATCGCACCCTATGACGCTAAACAGATGCGCGCTGAGGTCCGCCTTGCGGCCAACGAGAACCCGCACAACCTTCCCGGCGAGATCCTCGACAAGCTTGCCGATCGCGTGCGCCAGGACATGGAGTTCAACCGCTACCCCGATCCGATGTGCTCGTACCTGCGGGAACTGATCGCCGAGGCCAACGGTTTGGAGCCCGGTAACGTGCTCGTCGGCAACGGCGGAGACGAGTTGCTGCTCGACGTCGTGCTCGCGTGGGGAGGTCCCGGACGCAGTCTGATGGACCTGCCACCGACCTTTTCGATGTATGGCATAGACGCTCGGATGACCGGCACCCACCTCATCGAGATCCCGCGCCTGAGCGACTTCTCTATCGACGCCACCGCGCTCCTCGGAACGATCGCCGATCGTGACCCGGACGTCGTCATCGTCTCGAACCCCAACAACCCGACCGGGACGATGGCACCCGAGACGCTGCTGATCGACCTGCTGAACGCCACGGATGCGCTCGTGCTCGTGGACGAGGCGTACTTCGAGTTCAGCCGCCAGACCATGCGCCCGCACATGGAGCGCCACCCCAATCTGGTGATCCTGCGGACGTTCTCCAAGGCGTTCTCGCTTGCCGGATTGCGCGCAGGCTACCTTCTGGCCAACGCGGACGTGATCACCGAGCTCACCAAGGTGCGCCAGCCCTACTCTGTCAACCGCTTCACGCAGGCGGCGGCAGCGCTCACTTTCCGTGAGCGCATGGTCTTCGAGGCGGGCATCAGCGAGACGCTGCGCAATCGCGACAGGTTGATGCACGCGATGTCCGCCATGCCGCAGCTGGAAGCGTTCCCGTCCGAGGCGAACTTCGTGCTCTTCCGCATCCCCCAGGCCTCCGCGGTCTGGCGCGACCTGCTCCACGACCACTCGATACTCGTGCGCGACTTCTCCCGAACACCGGGGCTCGAGGACTGCCTGCGCGTGACCGTGGGCTCCTGCGAGGAGGTGGAGCGGTTCGTCGCAGCGATGGACGAGATCACCACGAACAAGCAGGCCTCCGATCACTTCGGTGTGAGCGCGACCGCATCCCGGCACATGGCAAGGGAGTGAGACACGTGAGCAGGACCGCATCCATCCAGCGCGCCACCTCCGAGACGGACATAGCGCTCACGCTCGCTCTCGACGGTGACGGAACGACGCGCGTGAGCACAAGCGTGCCGTTCTTCGACCACATGCTGGACGCATTCGGTCGCCACGCGCTCTTTTCGCTCGACGTCGCCGCTCGTGGCGACATCGAGGTGGACGCCCACCACACGGTGGAGGACGTGGGCATCTGTCTGGGGCAGGCCATCGCCGAGGCGCTCGGCGACAAGCGCGGCATCCGCCGGTTCGGCTCGGCCATCGTGCCCATGGACGAGGCGCTCGTGCTCGCCGCCGTGGACGTCTCGGGGCGCGGGCAGCTGCACTACGCGGTCGACGTGCCGATCGAGGTCATCGGGACCTTCGACACGACGCTCGCCAAGGAGTTCATGACCGCGCTGGCCGCCAACGCAGGGATCACGGCGCACGTCATGGCGTTCTCGGGTGAGAACGCACATCACATCATCGAGGCGGCGTTCAAGGCGCTCGCGCGCGCGCTTGCCGAGGCGGTCTCGCTCGATCCGCGGGTGACCGGCGTGCCGAGCACGAAGGGGTCCCTGTAGCATGATCGCCATCATCGATCACGGCATGGGCAACCTGCGCTCGGTCCAGAAGGGCTTCGAGCACGCCGGTGTCTCGGACGTCGTGGTGACGAGCGACGCCTGCGCCATCGAGCGGGCCGACGGCATCGTACTGCCGGGCGTGGGCGCGTTTCGCGACGCGGCCGCCGAGCTGCGGGACAGCGGTCTTCGAGGACTGGTGCTTCGGGCCATCGACAAAGGCGTCCCGTTCCTCGGCATCTGTCTCGGTATGCAGCTGCTGGCCGACGTCGGCCTGGAAGACGGGGAGTGGGAGGGGCTTGGCGTGATGGGCGGCACGTCCGAGCGGCTGCCGGGAGGCGTGAAAGTCCCGCACATCGGCTGGAACACCGTGGAGTACCCGCGGCCGAGCGAGCTGTTCGCGGGGATCCCCGAGGGCACGGCCTTCTACTTCGTGCACTCGTATCACCTCAAGCCCGCTGACCAGAACTGCGTCATCGGCACCACGCGATACGGTGTGGAGTTCGCGGCCGCCGTGGAGCGCGACAACGTCCGGGCGGTGCAGTTCCACCCCGAGAAGTCCTCGGCGGCCGGGCTCGCACTGCTCGGCAATTTCGGCAGGCTCGTCCACAGTCAAGGGAGTGCCAGATGATCATCTTGCCGGCCATAGACATCCTCGACGGCAAGGCGGTGCGCCTGCGCCAGGGCCGGCTCGACGCGGTGACCGTCTACAACGACGATCCCGTGGACCAGGCGAGGCGCTTCATCGACAGCGGCGCCGAGTGGATCCACGTGGTGGACCTCGACGGGGCCGTTCTCGGCGAACCGCGGAACATCGAGTATGTGAAGAGGATCGTGGCGCTCGGCGTGCCGGTGCAGACCGGCGGCGGCATTCGCACGATGGAGACGATCGACCGCATGTTCGACGCCGGGGTCCATCGGATAGTGCTGGGCACTGCGCTGGTGAAGGAGCCACTGCTCGTGAGGGAGGCCTGCGTGAAGTACCCGGGGATCGTGGCCGGGATCGACGCGCGCGACGGCAAGGTGGCCATCGAGGGTTGGCGCGAGGGGACCGACCACGGGGTGCTCGAGCTCATCTTGGAACTGGAGATGCTGGGCGTTCGGCGGGTCGCGTACACCGACATCTCCAAAGATGGCATGCAGACCGGCGTGAACTACGGCGCTTACCGCGCGCTCACCACCCAGATATCGATCCCGATCATCGCCTCGGGCGGGGTGTCGTCGCTCGACGACATCCGCGACTTGCGGACCCTCGGGCCGCAGGTCGAGGGAGTCATCGTGGGCCGCGCCTTGTACGAGCGCACGTTCACCCTCGAAGAAGCGTTCGTCGTCGCGCGCGGGGAGGGCTGACGTGTGCTGACCAAGCGAGTCATCCCGTGCTTGGACGTGCACGAGGGCCGGGTCGTCAAGGGTGTGAACTTCGTGAACCTTCGCGATGCCGGAGACCCGGTGGAGCTTGCCGCCGCCTATGACCGCGAGGGCGCCGACGAGCTCGTGTTCCTCGACATCACCGCCACGCACGAGGAGCGGCCGTCGATGCTCCAAGTGGCCGCCCGGACCTCGGAGGAGGTCTTCATCCCGTACACCGTGGGCGGAGGGATGCGCTCGGCCGCGGACATCCGCGCGATGCTTGCGGCAGGCGCCGACAAGATCTCGATGAACTCGGCGGCGGTGGCCACTCCGGCGCTGCTCACCGAGACGTCGCGGATCTACGGGTCGCAGTGCATCGTGATCGCCATCGATGCCAGGCGCGTGACGGGTTCATCCCCCGCGCGCTGGGAGGTGTTCGTGGCGGGCGGAAGGACGAACACCGGGCTCGACGCGGTCCGGTGGGCCGAGGAGGCCGAAGCGCTCGGTGCCGGCGAGGTGCTGCTCACGAGTATGGACCGCGACGGCACGAAGGACGGCTTCGACATCGACCTCACGCGGGCCGTCACGTCGGTCGTGAACATCCCGGTCATCGCGAGCGGCGGCGCGGGGGAGCTGGACCACTTCGCCGAGGCGGTGATCGAGGCAGACGCCGATGCCGTGCTCGCCGCGAGCGTGTTCCACTTCGGACAGTTCTCGATCCGGCAGGTGAAAGAGGCGATGGAGTCTCACGGCGTACCAGTGAGGTTGTAGGCCGTGCGGCGGGAGGACCGCCGCATGCCCCCGAGGAGTGCGAGGGCTGCTCGAGCGCGGCGGCCTCCGGGGTAGGCATGGAATCGGGCCATGGAGGCAGCTGTGGACAAAGAGCGTGACGCCCTCGGCATCGGCGATCTGAAGTACGGCGAGCACGGGCTCATCCCCGCGGTCGTGCAGCAGGCGGGCACCGGCGAGGTGCTCATGGTGGCGTACATGAACGCCGAATCGCTCGCAAAGACCGTCGAGACGGGCTACACGTGGTTCTGGAGCCGCTCGCGCCGGAAGTACTGGCAGAAAGGGGAGAGCTCGGGTCACGTGCAGAAGGTGCGCGAGATCCGCTACGACTGCGACGCCGACACCCTGCTCATCACCGTCGACCAGGAGGGACCGGGTGCGTGCCATACCGGCGAGCGGAGCTGCTTCTACCGGGTGCTCGAGGGGTCGGCTCGCGATGGCGAGTCCGCTGCCCCGGAACTCGGCGCGGTCTTGGTTGGGCTCTTCGGCGTGCTGCAGCGGCGCAAGCAGGAGCTTCCTGAAGACAGCTACACCACAAAGTTGCTGACGGGCCCTCTCGACTCCTTGCTCAAGAAGATCGCGGAGGAGTCAGGCGAGGTGATCATGGCCGCCAAGGATGGGGACGCCGGGCATCTCCGGTATGAGATCGCGGATCTCGTCTACCATCTTCTCGTGGTGATGACGCGCGAGGGGCTCACGCTCGAGGACCTCGCCGCCGAGCTTGAGGGGCGCAGCAAGTAGCGACGAGTGGTCCGGCCATCACGGAGGCCGGACCACTTGCACGACACGCGCGAAGGCTGCTAGAGTGCACCGCAACAGAATACGCTGCCTGTGACGGGGAGTAGTACTCCGGTCGCGCAAGCCCAGAGAGCCGGGGATGGTGTGAACCCGGCGTGAGTGACCGGCAGGAATGGACCCACCGAGGCACTGGGGCAACGGCGCGTTTCGCCTAGTAGTCCCAGCGGAAGCCCGCCGATACCAGGGACCGGGTATGAAGGCCGCATGGCCGGTGTACCGCAGGAAGAGTGGCCGAAGGCGCGAGCCTCGGCAATAAGGGTGGTACCGCGGGAGCGCAGCTCTCGTCCCTGAGAGGACGAGGGCTTTTTCTTTTCCGCGGACCGAAAGGGAGTGGCCGGCGTGATGGTGCCGAGCAAGGACGAGTTCGTGCGGCTGGCGGCCGACCACGACGTCGTTCCCGTCGCGCGGGAGGTGTACGCGGATCTCGCGACACCGATCTCGGCGTTCATGGCGCTGGCCGGAGAGGCGGACCACGCCTTCTTGCTCGAGAGCGTCGCCGGCGGGGAGAGGCTCGGCCGCTACAGCTTCCTTGGAGTAGGCGACGGCGAGGTGATCACCGCCCGCGGCAGCGAGGTCGTGATCGAGAACGGCGGGGTGCACGGCGTGCACGCCGACGATCCGCTCACGGTGGTCAAGGAGCGGCTGTCCGCAGGGAGGGTGGCACGCGTGCCAGGGCTCCCGCTGTTCGTCGGCGGTGCGGTGGGCTTCTTGGGGTACGAGGCGGCTTGCGGGTTCGAACGCGTGCCGCGCCACGCGCACGACGAACTGGACCTGCCCGACTCGGTGTTCATGATGGCCGACATCGTGGTGGCCTTCGACCACGCGCGCCGCGTGATGCAGGTGATAGCGCCGGTGCGTCCCGGTGGCGCTCCGGAGCTGTCGTATGAGGCGGCTCTCAGGCGTATCGACGCATGCGTGCGGCGTATCGACGCCGGAGCTTCGGGTGCGGGATTGGGTGCGGTGGGGGTTGAGGCCGAGGTGCCGCTCGTGGAACATATGTCACGCGAGCAGTTCCTGGCCGGTGTGCTGGCTACCAAGGAGCACATCGCCGCGGGAGACATCTTCCAGGCGGTGCTGTCGCAGCGCTTCAGCGCGCCGTACACAGGCGACGGGCTCGACTTGTACCGGGTCCTCAGGGCCGTCAACCCGAGTCCCTACATGTTCTACGTCCGCACGCGTGACGTGACGCTCGTGGGCTCGAGCCCGGAGCCGCTCGTGCGGGTGGAGGGCGAGACGGTGCTGACCCGCCCGCTCGCGGGCACGCGGCCGCGCGGCACCGACGCCGGGGAGGACGCGCGCCGTCGCGCCGAGCTGCTCGCCGACGAGAAGGAGCTTGCGGAGCACGTCATGCTGGTGGACCTCGGCCGCAACGACCTCGGACGGGTGTGCGCCCCGGGCACCGTGACGGTGGACGAGCTGATGGAGGTCGAGTACTACAGCCACGTGATGCACATCGTGAGCAACGTGACGGGCACGCTCGCCC
>JAJZRZ010000032.1 GCA_021850085.1 Actinomycetes bacterium
GAACTGATCGGCGACATGGCATCCCCTCGGCATCGAAGCCGTACGGCCGTAGATTGTGACGGCTGTCTCCTTACGGCTCTGTTTCGGCATAGTTGCTGCATGAGTTGAGCGGTACGATGGTCCGCTGCGTCACATGCGGGGACCACGTACAATCACCAGAGCATCGCAACAATGGAGCCGCCCGTGCCGTCAGCAAGACTTGCCGTGCAGCGTCTTGTGCACACGTCCATCATATTGCTTGTCGTGCTATGCGCGCCGCTTCCGGCCCCCACGGCCGCCTTCGGCGTTGAGCGCGCCGGTGAGGTCGTTATGGCCAGCCAGACTGCGCTCGACTTGACGGCTCCCGACGTCAGCATGCCCTCCGGCGTCCTGAGGACCGCTGACGGCCGGACGTTGTGGGAGCGCGACGCCGACGCGGTGCGGCCGATGGCCTCGATCACCAAGGTCATGACGGCGCTCGTAGTGCTCGACGAAGTCGACCCGGCCGAGATGGTGACCGTATCGGCGCAAGCAGCGGCTGTAAGGGAATCGGGCGTCGATCTCGTGGCGGGACAGCGGCTCACGGTCCGGCAGCTGCTGGAAGCGATGCTCGTCCCCTCGGCCAACGACGCGGCGTATGCGCTCGCGGAGCACGTTGCAGGCGGTGAGGAGGCGTTCGTCCGACTGATGAACCAAAAGGCTGCTGACGTGGGTCTGAAGCAAACGCGCTTCACCAATCCGCACGGCCTGGACGGGCCCGGGCACCACTCGACCGCTCGGGACATCGCCACCCTGACGACCATCGCCATGTCGGACCCGCGCTTCGCGGCCATCGTGGCGCTTCCGGCGATAACCATGGCCAACGGAGGCCCAGCGAAGCGGTTCGAGAACTCCAACGAGCTGCTCGGTACGTATGCGGGCCTGGAGGGCGTGAAGACCGGCTGGACCAGGGGTGCCGGCTACTGCTTCGCGGCGTCGGCCCAGCGCGATGACGTCGGTCTTGTGGCTGTTGTGCTCGGCACCGGTTCCGAGAATGAGCGCTTCAGGCAGACCGAGAAGCTCCTCGACTGGGGCTTTTTCCACTACGCCTTCCGTCAGGTCGCATCGGCCGAGGAGACCGCCGGGCTGGTCCCGGTCACCACGTACCTCGACAGGACCGTGACGGCGGTCGTGCAGCACGACGCTGTCGTTCCCGTATTCAGCCTGGATGGCGAGGTCATCGCTCGAGTGGATATGATTGCCGAGGTGACGGCTCCCGTGGAGCGGGGCCAGCGGCTGGGCACTCTCACCGTCGTGCAGGGGAGCAGGCTACTCGCCCAAGTGCCCATCGTTGCCGCCACCGGGATCGAGCGCCCCGATCGATGGGAGTCGTTCAGGATCTGGTTGACCCGGGTGTGGAGGACGGCTTTCGGCGGAGACCTGCAGGCGGAGGCCGTTCAGGTCATGTGAGAGGAGATCGCATGTCGCACGACGCGCGCACGACCCCGTTGTTCGAAGAGCACATCGCCTTGGGGGCGCGCATGGTCCATTACGCTGGCTGGCAGATGCCGGTCCAGTTCTCCGGAATCATGGAAGAGCACACCGCCGTGCGGCACGGAGTGGGGGTCTTCGACGTGTGTCACATGAGCGAGTTCCGCGTGTTCGGCACAGACGCCAAGGCCGCACTCAACCGCATCATGACCAACGATCTGGACAGGATCGATGCGATCGGAAGCGCGCTGTACACGGTGATGTGCGATGAGGATGGCGGCATCATCGACGACCTGATCGTGTACCACTCAGGTGACCTCGAATATTTGATCGTAGCCAACGCAGGCAACAAGGAGACCGACTGGGCTTGGCTGACATCTCACCTGCCCGAGTCGGTCGAGGCGACCGATGAGAGCGACCGGACGGGTCTGATCGCCGTCCAGGGCCCGAAGGCGCTCGGCTTGGTTAGGGAGCTGGCGGGTACGGATTGGAGCATGCCTACCAGGTTCACCCTCAGCGAGGCGTCGCTCGACGGCATCGGCGTGCTGGTGGCCCGCACGGGGTACACCGGCGAGGACGGTGTGGAGCTGTTCTGCCATGAGAAGGACACGGTCGCGCTCTGGCGCCTGCTGCTGAGCTTTCCTGAGGTGGTGCCGTGCGGCCTGGGAGCCCGCGACACGCTGCGACTCGAGATGGGGTACGCGTTGTATGGCAGCGACATGGACCGTGGTGTCGATCCCGTCTCGGCGGGCTTAGGGTGGGTGGTCCCCCGTACGAAAGGCGAGTTCATCGGCGCAGCGGCGATCGACCGTATCCGTTCGGCAGGACCGCAGCGCAAGCTGGTGGGGTTGACTGTCTCGGAGGGCGTTCCGCGTCATGGGCATGACGTGTTGCACGCCGGTGGCGTGGTGGGTAAGGTGGCAAGCGGCACCTACTCGCCCACGCTGGGCCACGGCATCGCCACGGCGTATGTTCCGGCCGAGCTGTCGGGGGAGGGGATGAGGTTTCGGATCGCGATACGGCGCAAGACCGTCGAGGCGATCGTCACGAAGCCTCCGTTCGTGAAGGGGACATCGCTTTCGGCCTCAGGGTCGTGAGCACGGCAACGACGTGAAGGAGCACGAGGACGCCATGTATCCCAAAGAGCTGAAGTACGATCGGGAGCACGAGTGGATCCGAACCGAAGGCGACGTTGCCACCATGGGGATCTCGCATTTCGCCCAAGACCAGCTTGGCGAAGTCGTGTACGTCGACCTGCCGTCGGCGGGGGACTCGATCACAGCAGGCGACGCGTTCGGTGAGGTGGAGTCCGTCAAGTCCGTTTCCGAGCTTTTCACGCCGGTCTCCGGCGAAGTCGTTGAAGTGAACGAGATCCTGGCCGACGCGCCCGAGACGGTCAACGAGGACCCGTACGGTGACGGCTGGATGATCAAGGTCCGTCTCTCCAACCCGGCCGAGGTCGACGAGCTCATGGACGCGGACGGTTACCAGGCGTTCCTCGCCGAGGAAGCCTAGCTGACATGCGCTTCATACCGGTGACTTGCGAGGAGCGAGTCCAGATGCTCGAGCGCATCGGTGTTCGATCGATCGACGACCTCTTCGCCGTTGTGCCCGAGGTGGCCCGGCTTGCGCGTCCGCTCGCATTGCCTGCAGGGCAAAGCGAGGTCGAACTCGCGGAGCACCTGCTTTCGATCGCCGCGCGCAACACCGGCGCCGGAGCGGCGGTCTCCTTCCTCGGTGGAGGATGCTACGATCACTACATCCCCGCCATCGTGGATGCGGTGCTCAGCAAGCCGGCGTTCTTCACGGCTTACACGCCTTATCAGCCGGAGGTCAGTCAAGGGACGCTCCAGGCCATCTACGAGTACCAATCGATGGTGTGCCAGCTCACCGGCATGGAAGTCTCGAACGCGTCCATGTACGACGGCGCCACGGCCTTCGCTGAGGCGGCCTTGATGGCCGCACGTGTGACCAAGCGCCGTGAGGTCGTCGTCTCGGCCGCCGTTCATCCGGAGTGGCGCGAGACGCTGGCGACCTACGCGAGCGCGGGCGCCCTCGAGGTGCGGGTGGTTCCGGCAAGCGGAGGCGTCTCGGACGTGGCTGCGCTGACAGACGCCGTGAGCAGGCGGACGGCGGCGGTGCTCGTCGCCTCGCCCACCTTCTATGGGACGATTGAGGACATCCCGGCGATCGCGAGCGGTGCGCATACCCAAGGCGCGCTGCTCGTCGTGGGAGGGAATCCGGTCCTGCTCGGCGTCATGCAACCTCCCGGCGAACTGGGCGCTGACATCGTGGTGGCCGAAGGACAGCCGCTCGGCAACCCCATGTCGTTCGGCGGACCAGGCCTGGGAATGTTCGCCTGCCGCCAGGATCACGTGCGGCAGATGCCCGGGCGCGTTGTGGGAAAGACGACGGATGTGGACGGGAAGATCGGCTTCGTGCTCACCTTCTCCACCCGGGAGCAGCACATCCGGCGCGAGAAAGCGACCTCCAACATCTGTTCGAATCACGCCCTGAACGCGCTTGCAGCTGGCGTGTACCTCTCGGCAGTAGGGGCCCACGGACTCGCCGGTATCGCCGAGGCGTGCATCGCCAAGGCTCACCATCTCGAGGCCGCGCTCGTGGGTACAGGAAGGTTCGAGCGCGTCTTCGATGCCCCGTTCGGCTACGAGTTCACGCTGCGCTTCAGAGGCGAGGTTCGCGCCATGCAGGAACACCTCCTCGGCCGCGGCTTCCTTGCCGGCCTCGATCTGGGCGCCTTCGATACCACGGATGCGGGTCTGGTGTGCTTCGCGGTCACGGAGAAGCGTACGCGCGCCCAGCTCGATTCGTTCGTACAGGAGGTGGCGCAGCTGTGACATCCCCGTCCGAACAGCCCGCGCTGACCGGGACACTCATCTTCGATCTCGGATCGGACGACTCCCGTTGCGTGGAGCCGCCGGTGCTCGACGTGCCGCCGATCCCGCTCGATGAGGTGCTGGGTGCTTCGCGACGCAGCGCGCCTGCGCTTCCGCATGTCACAGAGGTCGACATAGCGCGCCACTACGAGCGGCTCGCCTCGACCAACTTCGGCGTGGACTCGGGGTTCTACCCGCTCGGTAGCTGCACCATGAAGTACAACCCGAAGATCAACGAATGGGCGTGCAGGCTCCCCGGTTTCGCCGACCTGCATCCGTACCAGCCAGCATCCACCGTCCAAGGAGCGCTCGAGCTCATGTGGGGGCTGCAGGAGGCGCTTGCCGAGGTCTCCGGCTTACCCGCCGTCACCCTTCAGCCCGCGGCTGGCGCCCATGGCGAGCTTGCGGGTCTGCTCGCGATTCGCGCTTACCACACTGATCGCGGAGACGCGCGCACCCGCGTACTCGTGCCCGACTCGGCTCACGGTACCAACCCCGCCACTGTCGCGATGTGCGGTTACGAAGCAGTGCAGGTGCCGAGCGACGAACGCGGCGGAGTGGACTTGGGGGCGCTTCGGCGGCTGCTCGGCACCGACGTGGCTGCCATCATGCTCACCAACCCCAACACTCTCGGGCTGTTCGACGAGAACATCCTTGCCATCACCGCTGCCGCCCACGAGGCGGGAGCGCTTGCATACTGCGATGGCGCGAACCTGAACGCGATACTCGGGAAGACCCGTCCGGGCGACATGGGCTTCGATGCGCTCCACATCAACCTCCACAAGACCTTCTCGACGCCGCACGGTGGGGGAGGTCCCGGCGCGGGTCCGGTCGCTGTGACCGATACGCTGGCGCCTTACCTGCCCGGCCCGCTCGTGGCCCGGGACACGGACGGTCGCTTCTCGCTGGCGGATCCAGCCCGCTCCATCGGTCGTATGCGCTCGTTTCTCGGCAACTTCGGCGTGCTCGTCAGGGCGTACACGTATATTCGCGCCACAGGCGCTGACGGGCTCACGGATGTGGCTGAACAAGCGGTGCTCTCGGCCAACTACCTCAAAGTACTGCTGCACGAAGCGTGGCCGCTGCCGTACGACCGTACGTGCATGCACGAGTTCGTGTTGTCGGGCAGCCGTCTTCGCAAGGAGCACGGCGTTCGAACGCTCGACGTGGCCAAACGTCTGCTCGACTACGGCATCCATCCGCCGACGGTGTACTTCCCGCTCATCGTCGATGAGGCGCTGATGATCGAGCCGACCGAGACCGAGAGCAAGGCAACGCTGGACCGTTTCGCCGCAGTGCTCCTGCGCATAGCCGAAGAGGCTGCCGAGGATCCGGGGCTGCTTCAAGCGGCGCCTTACACCACGCCCGTCCGAAGGCTTGACGAGGCAGCCGCGATCAAGCAGCCGGATCTCGCATGGCGGCCGTCGCCGGATAGCTAGCGCCGTATGGAGCCGTGGCGTCTCATCGTGCATGGAGCTGCCGAGGGCGCATGGAACATGGCCGCCGACCGAGCCATCCTTGATGCGCACGAGGCAGGTGAAGCGCCACCCACGGTGCGCCTGTACCGGTGGGCGCGTCCGACGGTATCCCTCGGCCGGTTCCAGCCTCTGAGCGACGTGGACGCGGATGCGTGCCTGGCGAACGGAGTGGATATCTGCCGGCGACCCACCGGAGGCAGGGGCGTTCTGCACGACGACGAGCTGACGTACTCGATCGTCGCCGGAGAAAGCGACGGTCTTCCGCAGGGAGTGGCAGCGAGCTACCGGCATCTTTGCTCGGCTTTGATCGAGGCGTATGAGGAGATCGGGATCCACGCCGCCCTCACAGCACGTGTGCGGGGCCGGGGCGGCGCTGGGGCCTGTTACCTGCACGCGACTCCGGCGGACCTCTCCATCGGCGCGGCGAAGCTCTCAGGCAGCGCACAGGTGTGGTCGAGGGGCAGCTGTCTCCAGCACGGATCGTTCGTGGTCTCGAGGCACGTGGAACGTGAAGCCGCGGTGTTCCGCCTTGGAGCCGGAGGCGCCGAGGCGCTAGCGGCAACCACTGATACGATATCGTCGATCATCGGGCGCGCTCCGAACCCAAGGGAGCTGCTCGCAGCGGTCACAAGCGGCCTCGAACGTGGGCTGGGTGTACGTCTTGTCGCCGGGACGCTGACCGAGCGCGAGTCCGCGCAAGTGGCGGTGTCCTCCCCGCGCTACCGGTTCCTCTGCGGGTGAAGCCTGCTTCAAAGCCGACTTCAGCTCAAGCGGATCCCGGTACCTCGTCTGCTACAATGACGCCGAGAGGGACGCTAGGCCATCGGCTTTGCTGAGGGAGGAATCGTGAGCGACAAGGGAGGCCGAGACGACGCGCTGCTGAATCTACGCGACCGCTCGGTGGATGAACTCAGGTCGCTGCTTGACGAACTGTATGCGGAGGAGCAGAAGGTAAGCTACCGGCGTCGGGTGCTGCACGGGAAGATCGACATCCTGCGCGCCGAACTGGTTCGCCGGCTGAAAGAAGATCGTGCGGCCGGTAAGGGGGCCGTCACGGGGAGCGACATAGAGCGGCTGATCGAGATTCTCGCCAACGACCTTCGTGGGGTGTCGCGTTACGACGTGGCGTTCGACGAAGAAGAAGCAGATGACGGCTAGCCCCACAGCTGGCCGAGGAAGGAGGCGCGAGTGCCGGGCGTTGCTGACAAGATCCAAGCGTTCCTGAACGAGATCGCCGTCGATGCGGTGGAAGAACGGGTGGTCGAGTACGTGATCCGGGAGGTGCACAACGGCCGCAGACTCACCGACGCGCTTCAGGATCCGTACGTGAAGAACCGCTTGAGTGAGGAGCGGCTGACCGGCGTGCTGGAGAACCCTGAGGTGGCCGCTGCGCTTGAAGAGCAGATCTCGCTTGCGTTCAAGACTAAGGATTTCGGCTTCCTGAGCTGACAAGGCGCCTCGCGCCTGGTCGGCGGCGCGATGAGGAGATGGTGAGCATGGATCAGTGCCCCGCCTGCGGCGCGGAGACGACCCGCAAAGATGGCGTTTGCGCTGAGTGCGGCATGCGCCTCGAGGGTCCCACGGCGTCTTTCGAGGCGATCGTCGAGCCCAGCGAGCCTCTCGAGATCATCGAAGTGGACATCGCTGAAGTGCCCGCCCTTGTCCTTCGGAAGGGTATCGAGGCAGGGGAGCGATTCTACTTGGATCAGCCTCGCATGACGATAGGGCGCGATCCTTCCAGCAGCATCTTCCTCAACGATGTGACCGTCTCGCGATACCATGCGGTCCTGTACGTGGAGAGCGATGGCGTGCGTATCGAGGACGCCGGTTCGCTCAACGGCACGTACGTCAACGATGTGGTCGTCGCCGAGGCCGAGCTCTCCAGCGGCGATAGCGTGCAGATAGGCCGCTTCCAGATGGTGTTCGTCAGCGGCGTGGTGGCATGATATGACGCCGGTGGTGCGTGATTACCTGACGATCGGCGAAGTCGTCCAGAAGCTTTCGGCGGCACACCCGGATCTGACGATATCGAAGGTGCGCTTCCTCGAGGACGGGGGGCTCATCGCTCCGGATAGGACCGCTGGCGGCTACCGCAAGTACCGTCCAGCCGATGTCCAGCGTCTTGAGCTCGTGTTGAAGCTCCAGCGCGACCACTTCATGCCTCTGGCAGTGATTCGCGACAAACTCGAGGACTTGGACAAAGGCAAGCTTCCCCCTGAGATCCGTCCTGCGCTGGAGCACGCCGAGGCGATGTCGCTGCCGCTGGACGATACCGAGACCGTGCCGCTTGAGCGGACTTCCGAAGTCCTTGGGTTGCCGAGCGCCTTCATCCGCGAGCTTGCGTCGTTCGGTATCGTCTCTTTGGTCAACGGCGAGCGGGGAGAGGAACTGGCCGGCCCTGATATCGGCATCGCGCACACATGCTGGGATCTTAGGCGCTTCGGTATCGAGCCGCGGCACACGCGTATGTATGAGTCCTTCGCACAAAGGGAAGCAGCTTTCTATCAGCAGATATTGATGCCGGCGATGCGGCACTGGACCCCTGAGGCCCGACAGAAGCTCGTTGAGACGCTGATCGACCTCATGGGAAGGACGGGCGAGCTGAAGGAGCATATGGTACGCCGCGCAGTGGGACGCCTCTTCGAGGACCTGACCTGACGACAATGACAGATGAGCCGCTGGACCAACTGACCGAGGAACTCCCGGTCTCCGACCGGATTGCGAACACGGCGTTCGCGCATCCGAGCGAACGCGTCGCGGCGCAGATCCTCGACTATTACAGGATCGAGTGGGAGTACGAACCCGACACATTCCCCTTGGAATGGGACAAGCAAGGAAACGTGCTCGCATCCTTCTCGCCCGACTTTCATCTTCCCGAGTTCGATCTGTACATCGAACTCACCACGATGAGCCAGAAACTCGTGACGAAGAAGAACCGCAAAGTCCGGCGCCTGAAAGAGCTCTATCCGGACGTCGCGATCAAAGTCCTGTACCAGCGCGACTTCCGGAAGCTCTTGTTCAAGTACGGGATACCGGTCGTTTCTCGTGAGCATGCGGCCGGCGGTGGACTTGAGGCGGCCGAGCGTGACCACCGACGATGATGCGCGCACACCTTGCCGATTCCAGGATTGACCGCATCCTCATCAGCGAGGAGCAGATAGCTGCCCGCGTCACCGAGCTGGGGCACCGGATCTCGTGCGACTACGCCGCGCGCGACCTGGTCCTGATAACGGTTCTCAAGGGTGGCACGATCTTTCTCGCCGATCTGTGCCGAAGGATCGATACCGTCCACTCAATCGACTTCATGGCCGTCTCGTCCTACGGTCCCGGCGCGGGTGGCGCTGTGGCGATCACCAAAGATCTTGACGACGCCATCGAAGACAGAGATGTCCTCATGGTTGAGGACATCATCGACACGGGTCTTACCCTCAACTATTTGTTGAAGGTACTTCGCCAGCGCAGGCCCGCGAGTCTTGCGGTATGCACGCTGCTTGACAAGGACGTCCGCCGCCTCGTGGATCTCCCGATCGAGTACCGGGGCTTCGAGGTGCCCGATCGCTTCCTGGTCGGATACGGACTCGATCTCGATGGGATATGGAGGAACCTGCCGAGCGTCGCGACGCTTCGCGAAGAGGTGTGGGACGGGTGATCACGGCTCTGTCCGCCCATCTCGAGCGCACTGCCCCGTGACAGTCACGCCAGGGGGTGCGTTACACTGTTTTTCACGACGAAGACATGAAGGAGAACAGCGTGGACCTCGAGCAGTACATCAGGGATATCCCGGACTTTCCCAAAGAGGGGATCGTCTTCAAAGACATCACCCCGCTTCTCGCCAGCCCTGAGGGTTTCACCGGCGCGATAGACACGATCGCCGCGGCCTATGCCGACGCGGGCGTCACGAAGGTATTGGGTGCCGAGGCTCGTGGGTTCATCTTCGGCGGAGCGCTGGCGTACAAGCTGGGAGCCGGCTTCGTGCCGGCCCGCAAACCCGGCAAGCTGCCTTGGAGCACGACCGCCCACATGTACGACCTCGAGTACGGCAGCGATTCTCTCGAGGTGCACACCGACGCTTTCGCCGCAGGTGATGTGGTTCTGATCGTGGACGACGTGCTGGCCACGGGCGGTACCGCCGCAGCCAAAGCCGCGCTTGCCGAGAAGATGGGCGCCCGCGTGGCAGGGTTCGCGTTCCTGCTGGAACTCGACTTTCTCGGCGGGCGCGAGAAGCTCGGCGAGCCGAAGATCGTGTCACTCATCCACGTGGTCTGAATAGTGGCCGGATGCCGGCGCCGAGGACATGCGGTCACTGCAGTGGCATGACGATCTCTGCGTGGACGGTTGCGACCCCGCTGAAGCCGAGCGCTTGCGCCGCCGCTTTCGACAAGTCGAGGTCCCTACCGTCGATGTAAGGCCCCCGGTCGTTGACGTAGACGATGACGCGACGCTCGCCCCGCGTTAGCGCGAGCACCGTGCCGAAAGGCAGGGTGCGCGATGCGCACGTCAGATCGTCTTCATTGAATGTCTGGCCCGAGGCACTGGTCCTTCCGTTGAACCCCGGTCCGTACCAGCTGCACACCGCGGCAAACGACTGACCGGTGGCTGAATACGAGCGCGGCATGTACGCCGGGATGACGTACTCGGCCGGCTTGCCGTCGACCGTGGCGACAGCGCGGGGGATGGCCGTCCCGGTCGGGATCGAGGCGAGTCGCCACTGCTGCCTTGTTTCGGCGGTGAAGCGCCGTGCCCGGAGCACCACCTCCCGTGCCTCGCTGGTGAGCTGCGCGACCTGCTGTTCCTGTTCCTCCAGCAGACTGGCGAGCGCACGGAGACGTGCCTGCTGCTCGGCTTGGAGCTGGCGGTCCTGATCATGAAGCGCGGCCAGCGTGCTGGCTTGGTAGCGGGCGTCGGCAGCAGCGATGGCCAGGTCGGCCACGACCTGGCTGTCACTCTCGGCTATCCGTGAGAGCACCGAAGCTCGGGAGACAAGCTCAGTGATGGTCTCGGCCGTGAACAGGAGCGTGAAGGACTCGAACGATCCCCGCTTGTAGACGTCGATCAGGCGAAGCTCGTAACGGAGCTGCGCAATCGCAAGTCTCGTATCGGCGGCTTCGACCTTGGCGCGCTGTTCTACGATTCGCTCAGCGGTTACCGAGATACGTTCGTCGAGCGCCCTGGTGTCAGCCTCGACGCCGGCGATCTCGTCCTCCAGTTGGAGGGCTCGTGTGGTGGCCGCATCCAGCTCCTGCCTGATGGCGCTCAGGTCCGAGGAAAGAGTGGCGAAGGGGATGCTGAGCGCTGCTTCGGCGGGTTCGGACTCACTGGATTCAACGGAGGCCGGCTGTGCACTCGCGGTCGCGCCCGCGAGTGCGAATGTCGCTGCCCACGTGACGGTCATCCGTATGAGACGCGATCCTCGCACCGCATCTCCGTTCCCACGTTCCATGCGCGTGCACGAGCCACCATCGTAGCAGATGGGCCGTATGGCAAGTGTGGTACAATTTGCGTGCACACCGGCCCTGTAGGGTCGACCGGCCTCTTGACGCACCACAACGTCGCAGCTCGGAGGGTCCATGCGGGTGAAGGCCGCACATCTCCGCACACCAGCGTCCCTCGCGTGCGGCATTCTTCTGATCGCCTCGCTGGCGTCCCCGGCATTCGGCGTGCCCTCCACTCCCGAGATCGGTGCGAAGCAAGCCGAGGCCCTGGCCGCGCAAGCAGAGCTCGACCGTATGAACCACGAGCTCGAGGTCCTCATCGAGGAGTACAACGCCATCACCGAGGCCCTTGATCTGACGCGCGACCAGATCAGACTAACCTGGCTGGATCTGGAGCGCGCCGAGGTGGATCTCTCTCTCGCGCGCCGCACGCTTTCCGAAAGGGTGACGAGCATTTACAAGCACCGGGGATTCGGCATGCTCGATGTGTTCCTCGGTGCAGGAACGTTCGAAGACGTCGTGGTGCGAATGGACCTCTCCGCACGTATCAGCCGA
>JAJZRZ010000033.1 GCA_021850085.1 Actinomycetes bacterium
GCACATGAGGTTCACGCGGGTGAGGAACTCGTTGGCCGAGTAGACCCCCTTGAGGTTCTCGCCGGGGATGCCCATGAACACCGGCAAGCCGGCGCCGCTGCCGATGAAGACGGCGTCGTAGCCCTCCGCGCCCAGCAGGTCGTCGAGGGTGTAGGTGGCGCCCACCACCACGTCGGTTCGAATCTCCACGCCCATCTCCTCGAGCAGACCCACCTCGGAGGCGACGATCGCCTTCGGCAAGCGGAACTCGGGGATGCCGTAGGTGAGTACGCCGCCGGTGGCGTGCAGCGATTCGAAAACGGTCGCGGCGTGGCCGAAACGGCGGAGCTCACCCGCGCATGCCAAGCCTGCAGGGCCCGAACCGACGATGGCCACCCGCCTGCCGGAGTCCGGACCGGCCTGGGGAACGCACCGGTGCTCGAGCTCGCACGCAAGGTCGAGATCGCCCAGCCAGCGCTCGAGACGCCCGATGGCGACGGACTCGCCCCTCTTCGTGAGCACGCAGCTCGCCTCGCACTGCTCCTCCTGCGGACACACGCGCCCGCACACCGCGGGCAGCGCGTTGCGCTCCTTGAGGATCTCGACCCCGGCCCGGTAGTCACCCTCGATTATGCGGCCGATGAAGGACTTGATGTCGATGTTGACCGGGCAGCCCTCGATGCACGTCGGGACCCTGCACTGCAAGCAGCGCTCGGCTTCCGCGCGCGCCATCTCCTCGGTGTAGCCCAGCCCCACCTCGGCGAACATGCGTGCCCGCTCGGCAGCGTCGCGCTCAGGCATGGGCGTGCGCGGGGCGCGAGACGGCCTCCGGCGCTCAGGCGCCAAGCCTTCGGACTTGTTCACGGGTGGCATACGCACCCCCTCGAGAAGTCGGCATCGGCCTCACGTTCGAGATCGTTGTAGACGCGCTGGCGGCTCATCAGCTCCTCGAAGTCCACCAGGTGCCCATCGAAGTCCGGCCCGTCCACGCAGCCGAATTTCGTCTCGCCGCCGATACTCACGCGGCACGCCCCGCACATCCCCGTACCGTCCACCATGATCGGATTGAGCGAGACGGTGCACGGGACGCCCGACTCGCGGGTCGTGGCCGCACAGAACTTCATCATGATCGCAGGGCCGATCGCCATCGAGCGATCGATCTCTCGCGCCTCGCACATCCGTCTGAGGGGCGCGGTCACGAGACCCTTCTCGCCCGCCGAGCCATCATCGGTGCAGATGACGAGCCCCTTGAGCGGCAACGCGCGGAACGCGTCCTCCAGGATCAGCAGCTCTGCGTTGCGCGCGCCGAGGATCACGGTGACCTCGGCACCGGCGTCGCACAGCGCCCGGGCGACCGGGTAGGCCACGGCCGCGCCGACCCCGCCGCCGACGACCGCGACGCGCCCCGCGCCTTGCGTATGCGTCGGCACGCCGAGCGGACCCACGACATCGGCGAGCGAATCGCCGACGCCAAGATGCGAGAGCTGGTGGGTCGTCTTGCCCACGCGCATGAAGATGAAGCGGATCCACCCCTGCTCGGCCGACCAGTCGGAGAACGTGAGGGGGATACGCTCGCCACCCTCGGCCACGCGCAGGATGAGGAACTGCCCGGCGTGGACCTTGCGCGCGATCGCCGGGGCCTGGACGCCCAACTCGAAGACCGCATCTGAGAGCTGACGGGCGTGTACGATCGGAAACATCGGTCCTCCGGGGAGTTACACTGACGTGGTGGCCGTCACGTGCCGACGAGTATACACGTGGAGACAGGACGAATCATGCGACGCTGGCTTGTGATGCCGATGCTCCTCGCAACGCTCCTCGCCGCCGGATGCGGGGCCGGCCGGCCGGTGGAAGTGAGCCGCGAAGCCCTCGGGGCGGTCGTGAGCATCACCGCCTACGGCGACGACGAGGAGGCCGTCACGGCCGCCATCGACGGCGCCTACGCAGCGATGGCGGCGGTCGAGGCCCAGCTCGACGCCCACGACCAGAGTTCGGCGATCTCGCAGTTCAACGCGCAGCCCTACCAGGCGGTCGCGCTCTCGGCTGAGACGAGCCAGGTTCTCGACGCGATCGCCGCCTTACGCGTGAGTGCCGAGTTCTCCCCGTCGCTGCTCGGAGTCACGCGCCTCTACGCGTTCGAGGAAGGCGGGCGCGTGCCCGACCCGGCAGCGCTCGCGCTGTCGCTCGCCGCCTCGAAGGCCTTCAGCAGGACCGGGGACGGCGGCGGGATCTTCACCCGCGTCGACCCGGACGTGCGGCTCGAACCAGGCGGCGAACTGGTGCCGGGGCTCGACCTCGGAGGTGCCGCCAAAGGCCTCGCGCTCGACCGGGCGCGTGACGCGCTGAAGGCAAGCGGCGCTGTCGAGGCGGCGATCATCAGTGCGGGCAGCAGCACCGTCACCTTCGGTACGAAGCCTGACGGCAGCGCATGGCGGATCGGTATCGAGGACCCGCGGGACGCCGAGGAGGTCGTCGCCACCTTCGCCTTCGAGGCCGACGGCGCGCTGTCGACCTCCGGCGACTACCAGCGCGCGTTCGAGGCGAACGGGCGGCGCTACCATCACATCCTGCACCCCGCCACCGGACGCCCGGCAGAGGGGGTTCGCTCGCTCACCATCGCGGGCACGAGCCTCTCGGGGCTTCACAGCGACATCCTGTCGACCGCGCTGTTCGTGCGCGGCGCCGACGAGGCCGAGGACTACGCGGCCGACAACGGCCTCGCGCTGTACGTGGTGGATGCCGAGGGGCGGACACTCGTGGTGCCCGCCCCCGAGGGATCCGGTCTGAGCTTGGCCGAGAAAGCCATGCCCAAGCCGTGAGCGCTAGATGTGGTTCTTGACGACGCCGTAGATCAACGGCACCTCATAGTACTCGCCCTGGAACGCCTTGATGGCCGCCAAGATCGAGATCACCAGCAGAACGATCCAGCCGACCGCACCGATGATCCAGCCGATGATGGGAATGGTTGCCACGATGCCGAGGAGTATCCAGCAGACCCACACGCCGAGCGCCTGGATCGCATGATGACGCACGAATCTCTCATTCTTGTACGGCTCGATGAGTATCGCTATCAGTGCCACGATGCCCACAAGGTAGCCGACCGCCGCCAAGATCTTGCCCGTGTCGCTCGGCGCGTCGCCCCCGGCGACGGGTGGTGCGGGGGGCGGGCTCTGCATCTCATCACTCATCAGGACCCCTCCTCATGCATCCGTGTCCGGCGCTCCCGCCGGGCTGATGGTTTGCAGTATATACCCTCACGCTGGTAACATTGCGTTCAAGCGCCCTTCCGGCGGGATTCATCCTGCTCAACTGGCCGTCCGGAGGAAACACAGCATGCACCGCAGCAGCGCACTCAGAGCACTCCTTTCCCTCGTCCTCATCCTGACGCTGACACCAGCGTCGCTTTCGGGTGCCGCAACGCTCGAGGAGCTGCGCGCGCACGAGAGGGCAGCGCGGGAGGCGCGGGAGGCCGCGGCAGCCGCGCAGACCGAGGCCGACCGCCTCTCCAAAGAGGTGCAGGCGCTCGACCAGCAGATCGCCTCCATCCAAGGCCGGATCGACGGCTTGGCGGGCGACGTGGCCTCGGCCACAGAGCGCACCAACCGCCTCAAGATCGAGATCAGCGCTCTTCAAGCTCAGATATCGGCGCACCAAGCCGACATCGACGCGACGCAGGCCGAGTACGAGCACCAACGGGCACTGCTCAACGAGCGCATCCAGACCACCTACAAGAACTCCGATTTCCTTTACTTCGAGCTGCTGCTCGACTCGCGCAACATCGAAGACTTCATCACGCGCACCACGATGGTGCAGCGGGTCATCAAGTCAAACGAGGAGCTGGCAAGGGACCTCAAGGCCACCCGTATCAGCATCGAGAAGGCGAAGGCCGGGCTCGAGCGCGAGATGCAGGCGGTGGAGTCCAAGCGCGCTGAGGCCGAGGTGGAGGAGAATCGGCTGCGCGACCTGCGCTCTCAGCACCAAGCGGCGCTGAACGCGCAGAAGGCCGCGCAGGACCAGAAGGCCTCGCTCGTGGCCGAGAACACAGCCAACGCCGCGCGCCTGCGAGCATTGGCCGAGGCTGAAGAGGCCGAGTCCAAGAAGATCGCCAAGGAGCTCTATGGGACCGGGAGCGGCTACTTCGCGGGCGTCATGGCCTTCCCGGTCCCCGGCTGGGAGCAGACTCCAGTCGGCGGGTCAGCGTTCGGCTGGCGCATCCACCCGATCTTCGGCGACCGGCGCTTCCACGCCGGCGTGGACTTCGGCAGCAGCGCGGTGGGCAAGAACATCAACGGCGCCCCGATCGTTTCAGCGGGCGCGGGCAGGGTCATCTCCACCGGCTGGCGAGCGGGCTACGGGAACACTGTCATCATCGACCACGGCAACGGCGTGACCACGCTTTATGCGCACCAGCAGTCGGGCGGCATCAAGGTCTCCTCCGGTGAGCACGTCGAGAAGCGCGATCGCATCGGAACCGTGGGCTCGACCGGCAACTCCACCGGCCCGCACCTCCACTTCGAGGTGCGCATCAACGGCGACCCCGTCGATCCGATGGGTTACCTGAAGTAAGCATCACACCGTCAGATCTACCCCGCGTTGTACTCCCTCATTGCGCTGTCCACGCCGCGCTCGAGCACGTGCAGCACCGCCTGCGCCGCGTGAGAAACCAACTCGGCGAGCTTCTCGGCGGTGTGAGCGCGCATCGGCTCCAGCACGAACTCGGCAGCGTCCTGGCGGCCCGGCGGCCGGCCGATCCCGATGCGGACGCGCAGGTAGTCGCCGGTCCCAAGCGCCTCCGTGAGGGAGCGCAGACCATTGTGCCCGCCATGTCCGCCGCCACGCTTCACACGCAGCGTCTCCTCCGGAATGTCGAGATCGTCGTGGACGATGATGATATCCGCAGGCTCTACCGCGTAGGCACGCGCCAGTTTTGAGACCGCCGCGCCGGACAGGTTCATGTAGGTCTGCGGTTTGACCAGCACGACATCGTCACCGTCGAGGCGCACGACGCTCACCTTGGCGACAGACTCGTCCTTCCAGTAACTCTCGCGAAGGCTGACGCCGAGCAGATCCACCGCCATGAACCCGGCGTTGTGCCGCGTGTTCTCGTAGCGGGGTCCCGGATTACCGAGACCGACGACCATCCGTGGCATGCGATGACTCGACTACTCCCCGGTCCCGGCGGTCTCTTTGCCGACCTCGGGCACCTCGCCCGTCTCGACCTCGGCCAGCGGGACCTCGGCCTCCACCGTCGGGGGCGTGACGGAGGCGATGACCGTGTCGGGCTCGTCGAGCAGCGTCACGCCGCGCGGTGCCACGAGTTCGCTCACGGTCATCGAATCTCCCACCTCTAGCGGCGAGACATCCACCTCGATGTGCTCGGGGAGGTCCTTCGGCCGCGCCTCCACCTTGAGCTCGCGCAGCGAGTGCATGACCACCCCGCCCGAGCGCTCTCCCTCGGCGCTTCCCACGAAGGTTATGGGCACGGCGGTCTGCAACGGGTGGCCCATGTCGACTGCCCAGAAGTCCACGTGCTGGACCGTGCCTTTGAGCGCGTCGCGCTTGACCTCTTTGATTATCACGTCCAGCGGTTTGCCGCCGCCTTCGATGTCCAGGTCGATGAGGCTGGAACCCACGGCGGCCGAGTGCATCAGGTGCTCGAACTCGCGGCGGTCGACCGCAAGGGACACGGTGTCGATCTTGGGGCCGTACACCACGGCGGGGACCAGCCCTTCGGGTGCAAGCTTGTGCGCCGTCTTTCCGGTCACTTGCCGGATCTTCGCCTTCAACTCGAGCGCGTTCGTCATGGCTGCTCCCCTTCTAGTTTCGGCCGCAGCGATGCTGGGCCGGTGCTGGTTCAGAGCTGGAAGTCCGGGTCGAACAGCTCCGAGACGGAGTCGTCATTGTAGACGTTCTGGATCGCCCGGGCGAACAACGGTGCCACCGACAGGACGCGGATCTTTCCGTGCTGCTGCTCAAGCGGGATGGGAAGTGTGTTGGTGACCACGACCTCCTCGATCGGTGCGGCATCGACGCGATCGAATGCCGGCGACGAGAAGATGCCATGCGTGGCCGCGACCCACACCCCCTGCGCCCCCTTGTTGACCAGTGCCCGCGCGCCCTCGCTCACCGAACCTGCGGTGTCGATCATGTCGTCGGCGATGATGCAGTTCTTGCCCTCGACGTCGCCGATGACGTGCGTGATCTCGGCGATGTTGTGCTCCGGTCGCCCTTTGTGCATGATCGCCAGGTTCGCGCCCAGCATGTCCGCCAGCTTCTTGCAGACCTTCACGCGACCCACGTCCGGCGAGACGACGACGCACTCGCTCAGATTCAGGCCCTGGAAGTAATCGGCGAGGATCGGCAGCGCTGTGAGATGGTTCACCGGCTGGTTGAAGAAACCTTGTATCTGCCCTTGGTGGAGGTCCATCGCGATCACGCGATCGGCGCCTGCGGTGGTGAGCAGGTCGGCTACGAGCTTGGCGGTGATCGGCTCGCGAGCCGCGGACTTCTTGTCCTGGCGAGCATACCCGTAGTGCGGGATGACGGCCGTGATGCTGCGAGCCGACGCACGCTTGGCCGCGTCGATCATGATCAGCAGCTCCATTAGCGCGGCGTTGACGGGTCGGCACATCGTCTGGACCAAGAAGATGTCCGCGCCCCGCACGCTCTCCAGGTATCGGACGTAGATCTCGCCGTTGGAGAATGCGGATATCTTGATGTTGCCTAGCTCGACACCCAGATGCCGAGAAATGTCCTCGGAGAGGTCGCGGTTGTGTGTCCCCGCAAAGACCATCATGCGCTTGCCCGCTGCCGACATCATCTCCGCGTCCCGCTCCTCACCTGTCGCCCTGCTCGTTTGCCGCGCGCCGGGCAGCCGCCCAGCCCTCGAACGTTTCCTGAACGGTACGTTCCACCGCAAGCGCATCCGCAGGCACGTCGTGAGAGATCGCGCTCCCTGCCCCGGTCACGGCGCCGGATCCCACACGTACCGGCGCTATGAGCATGGTGTCCGAGCCTATGAACGCGCCGTCGCCGATGGTCGTGCGGTGCTTGCGGAAGCCGTCGTAGTTGCAAGTTATCGTACCGGCGCCGATGTTGGCGTCCGTCCCGATATCCGCATCGCCGATGTAGGACAGGTGGGGGACCTTCGAACGCTCCCCGATCCGCACGTTCTTGAGCTCGACGCTCGTGCCCGCCTTCGAGCCGGAGCCCATGACCGTGCCCTGCCGCAGATACGCCCTAGGCCCGACGGTGACGCCTTCACCGAGACGTGAGCCGGTGACGATGGATGAGTCGATGGTGCAGCCGTCCCCCACCGCCGAATCGGTGATGCGCGTGTCTGGGCCGAGCAGACACGCCTCGCCTATGTGCGTGTCCCCGTGCAGCTGCGTCATCGGCTCGATCACGGTGTCCCTGCCGATGGTGACGCCCGGGCCCACCCATACGAGGTCCGGATCGGTCATGGTAACGCCAGCACGCATGTGCTCGCGATTGATCCGGCGTTGGAGCACCTTCGTGGCCTCGGCGAGCTGAACTCGGGAGTTGACGCCGTACGACTCGTCCACATCGTCCGCGATCATCGCCTCCACCCGAAGCCCCTCCGCAACGAACAGCGCGATGAGGTCGGTCAGGTAGAACTCGCCTTGGGTGTTCGAGGGGTTCAGCCTGTCAAGGTGCGCGTGCAGCGCCGGCCCGTCGAAGCAATACATGCCGACGTTGCCCTCGGCGACACACAGCAGCTCGTCGGGCAGGTCCTTGTGCTCGATGATGGCTGTGACCGACCCAGCAGCGTCCCTGATGACCCGACCGTAGCCTGCGGGGTCCGGGAAGACGGCGGTCAGCAGCACGCACGCGGCGCCTGTCCGGCGCTGGGTGTCGACCAGTCGCGCGATGGTCTCGGGGCGGACGAGGGGGACATCGCCCGCAAGCACGACGACCGGTCCGTCGATGCGCCCCGTGGCCTCGAGCGCGCACATCACGGCATGGCCGGTGCCGAGCTGCCGCTCCTGCCGCGCGAAGGTGACTGCCTCCTCCGCGAGCATGCTCTCGACCGCGTCTGCGCCGTGACCGGTCACGACGACCACATCGTCGACCCCGCCGCGCCGAGCCGCGGTGATCACGTGCATCACCATGGGAACGCCGAGGATGGCATGGGCGACCTTGGGCAGAGCCGACTTCATCCGCGTTCCCTCGCCGGCGGCGAGGATGAGTGCCGTCGCGGTCATCAAGGGCCCCTTCTTTACGACGGAGATGCTGGCTGGGGCGGTAGGATTCGAACCTACGGATGGCGGATCCAAAGTCCGCTGCCTTACCGCTTGGCTACGCCCCAACGCCGGTCCAACGACGCCGAAACGTCGCATCGCGAGCGTAGGGAGTATACCACGGGCATCGGTGCGGGTCCGCGCGTAGAAAACCGGAATCTCGTCATCATCGTCCCAGCTCGCAGCCGGTTTCCCGGACCGTCGGACGGCGGCGCGGCGCTGGCCTTCAGACCTGCATCTCCGTCTGGGCCGCCGCCCGCTCGAACGCGGCGATGCCACCCTCGGCCTCGAACTCGCTCAGCACCGCGTCTTGTATCAGCTGGCGAGCGTCAGAGTTGATCGGGTGGCAGATGTCCCGAAATTCCCCGCTCGGCAGCTTCCTCGACGGCATGGCGACGAAAAGGCCCTTGTCCCCGTTAACGACGCGCAGGTCGTGGATGACGAACACGTCGTCGATGACGATGCTCGCAATCGCACAGACCTTGTTCATCGCGACCGGCCGCAACGTGACCTTTGTGATGTCCATGTCGCCCCCACTTGATGGATGCCGCTGCGGCGTAGTTCAACGCAAGGGGACGGACTCCTGCACGAAGGATCCTACGCCGTCGTCTCGACCACGCAGCCGGCGTGATGCGCGCGCGTTGCCACGGCCCACAAACCCGCACGCCTCGATTCCTCGGCGCATGCCCTGGCGTCCGCAGGCCGCCGGCAGATGCCGAAGACCGCCGAACCGCTGCCCGCCAGGGCCGCACCCACGACGCCGTGGCTCTCCCAGACCAGCCGCAGCGCACCGCCGATGGCAGGTACGAGTCCCACCGAGGCGGGAGTCAGATTGTTGTACAGGTTCCGGCCCACCTCCCGAAGATCGCCCGAGCCCAGCGCCGAGATGAGCGCATCGGGTTCAGGAGGCGCCGACGAGCCGAGAAGATCGAACGCAGCGTATGCTTGACCGGTCGGGACCGGCTCCGCCGGCTTGACCACGACGAGCGATGCCTGCAGCGGCTCCAGAATGCGTTCGAGAACGTCCCCGCGTCCCCGGTAGAGCGCAGCGCCGCCCATGAGGAAGAACGGCACGTCGGCGCCGAGGCCACGCGCCACCTTCGCCAGCGCCGCGTCCGACTCCTCGATACCCCACAGCTTCGCCAGCCCGAGGATCACGGCAGCCGCATCGGCGCTCCCCCCGCCGAGTCCCGCCCCGGACGGCACGCGCTTGTCCAACGCTATCGCTACGTCGAGGGAGCGATCGAACGCGGCTGCCATGGCCTTGGCCGCTCGGCACGCGAGGTTGTCCTCCGGTTTCAGGCCGAGATCGGGCGTGCAAGCGAACCCGAACGCGGTGCCCGGGGTGATGGTGACCGTGTCCCCGAAGGCGAGCGCTTGCAGGACGGTCGTCACCTCATGGTAGCCGTCATCGGCGGCTGACCCCACGGCGAGGTGAAGGTTCACCTTCGCCGGCGCGAAGATACGCACCGCAATCGCCCCCTTGAAAACGCGACGCGCGGGGCATCGCCCCGCGCGCACCGTCATCCGATCAAGAACCCGTGGTCAGTTGAGCCACGGGAACACACACTCGCCAGTCTCGCAGTGAGTGAGCTCCACTGTACCCGTGAGGATGTCCACGTAGCTGTAGGAGACGCGGGCCGTACGGCCACGCTTCTCGTCGATCTTCAGAACGAACAGGCTGGGGTGCGTCTGCTCGAGCACACCCTCCCTCTCAAGAACCTTCGACCTGCCCATGTTCGCCTTGAGACGCATACGAAAACCCATCATCGACTCGAGATCGGCGCGGATGCGGCCGACGACCTGAACCTGGTTCATCACATCCATGTATGTCCTCCTCGAAAGGCGCAATTATACGAAATGGGCCCCGAAAATTCAACCTATGGGGGAGTCCTGACCATCCTGGCCGAGCACCCTGCCGAGCGAGATGTACTCGTCGATCGTGAGGTTCTCGGCCCGCAGACCTCCGTCCACGCCTGCTGCGTCCAGCAGCCGCTCGACATCGGACACGGATCTCCGAAGGCCGGCGGACAGCGACTTGCGCAGCGTCTTGCGGCGCTGCGAGAACGCCGCATCGGCCGCTCGGGCGGCCGCAGCCGCAAGCACGGGCGCCAACCCGAGGTCGCTCCGCTGCAGCCGGACCACGGCAGACTCCACGCGCGGCGGGGGCAGAAAGCACCCGGGGGCCACCGGGAAGCGGGTGCGGACGCGCGCGCGCAACGCGAGCTTCACGGTGTAGGCGCCATAGGCTTTGGTGCCTGGCGCAGCCGCGATGCGATCGGCCACCTCGGCCTGTACCATGACGACCGCGTGCTCGATGGACGGAAGCTCTTCGAAGAACCTCAGGATCACGGTCGCCGCGACCGCGTAGGGCAGGTTCGCCACCAGCGCGGTCGGTGGGCCGGCGGACGTCAGCAGTTCTTGCACGGGAATCCTCACTGCATCGCCGCTGACAACGTGAAGCTCGCGGCTCTCCCCCCGCAGCTCGTCAAGCGCGGGCAAGAGCCTCGTGTCGTACTCCACCGCGACCACGCGCGCACCGGCATTGAGGAGTGCGTCCGTGAGCGTACCGATCCCGGGTCCGACCTCGAGCACCGGTTCTCCGCGCTCCAGCTGCGCGGTCTGGATGATGCGCCCGACGATGTTGTCGTCGACCAGAAAGTGCTGGCCGAGGGCCTTTCTTGTGTAGAGGCCGTGCCGTTTGAGGACCTCGATGGTCGCTGACGGATGCGCCAGCCGGGAGTAGGGCACCCGGACCTCTATTCAACGATGGTGGCGGTCACGGTCCGGCGACCCCACGCTCGAGCGGCCGTCCTGGACGGCGTCTCCCCGCCCGTCCAGTAGCACACGTCGATCTTGTTGCCTTTGATCGCGCCGCCGGTGTCGGCGGCGATGCCGTAGCCGTACCCCGGGACGTACAAGCGCGTGCCCAGCGGTATGACCGACGGATCCACAGCGATGATGCCCCAGCCCTCGGGAACCCGGTACCTGCTCAGCCGGCGCTCGATCACCCTGATGCCGCCGCATCCGGGATCCCACGGAGTATAGGCTGTCGCCACCACGCTGAGCTGCGTTCCGGAGGAGGGCTGCGGAGCCGAGCGGTCGGCGCCCGGCCGGAGGTACGCGGAGCCGGGTGCGGAGCTGAAGGGCACGCGAGTCCCCACGCGTACGATGCGTGGCTGCGGCGGGACGATGACCTCCTGCGCTCTCACTGTACGCGTGGCCTCCACCTCGCCAAGCATCAGGACCTCGTAAACGCGGATCCCCGAACCCGCAGCGCCTTCGCTCACCACGCGTTTCTGGCCCTGTGGGAGCGTCGGGTCCGTCTGCTCGATGACCTCGTCGACGAGCGGATCGTTGCGCAGGTCGCGTGCGAGCCCACGGCGCTCCGCGCGCGGCGCGGCGACGTAGAACGGCGGCCGGAACGCGACCGCCTCCGGACGCACCGATCCGCTCCTACGTTCCTTCGTCCACAATAGGACGGATCGCCCG
>JAJZRZ010000034.1 GCA_021850085.1 Actinomycetes bacterium
CACGTCTCCGAGCGAAAGGGTGCCGCTTGCCACGCGCAGCCCACCGATCACGGCGATGCCGACGTAGTTGAGGTTGCTGAGGAAGTGAAGCGACGGCTGGATCGTGCCGGAGATGAACTGCGCCCTGAACGATGCCTCGAACAGCGCCTGATTCTCTCGGTCGAACACCTCCACCGCCTCGGCTTGGCGGCCGAAGACCTTCACCACGCCATGGCCCGTGAACATCTCCTCCACATGTCCGTTGAGCGTGCCCGTGCGCTCCCACTGCGCCGCGAACTGCTTCTGCGAACGCCTGGCGATGAACATCGTGACCACTACCGAGGCGGGGATCACCAGCAGCGAGATCATCGCCAGCAGCGGGCTTATCCAGAACATCATGCCGAGCACGCCGATGATCGTGAGCAGCGAGTTGATGATCTGCGTCGCCGACTGCTGGAGCGTTTGCGCGATGTTATCGATGTCGTTCGTCACGCGCGAGAGCGTGTCGCCCCGCGGATTGTCGTCGAAGTACTTCAGCGGAAGTCGAGCGAGCTTCTCGTCCGCCTGCGTACGCAGGTCGTAGACCGTCCGCTGTGTGACGCCCGCCATGATGTAACCCTGCCCCCAGCTGAAGGTCGAGGCGAGCAGGTACACGGCAGCCAGCAACGCGAGCAGCCGGCCCATCTCGTCGAAGTCCACGCCCTCCCCGGGTGTGAAGTCCATGCCGGCGAGCATCTCGGCACGATCGGTCTGCCCGGCGGCGCGCAGGTCGCTGACGATCTGCTCTTTGCTCATCCCTTCGGGGAGTTGTGCTCCGATGACACCTTCGAACAGCACGTTGGTCGCCTCGCCGAGCAGACGGGGCCCGTACACGTTGAAGCCGACCGACAGCACCGTGAGTGCGATCACCGCTGCCACAGCCGCGCGGTGCGGCCTCAGGTAGCCCGCTAGCCGCCTGAGAGAGCCCGTGAAGTCCCTGCTCTTCGCCCCCGCACCCACCAGGCCGTGGCCGCCCGGTCCGAGCATCGCGCCGCCGGACTCGCGTCTTGGGCGAGGCGCAGTCGTGCTCATGCGACCTCCTCCTCGGTCAGCTGGCTTCTCACGATCTCCCGGTACGTCCGGCTCGTCCGCATAAGCTCGTCGTGTGCGCCGCTCCCTACGACGGTCCCCTCGTCGAGCACCACGATCTGGTCGGCATGCAGGATCGTGCTCACACGTTGGGCCACGATGACGACCGTCGCCTCCCGCGCTTCGCTCGCGAGGGCGGCGCGGAGCGCGGCGTCCGTCTTGAAGTCGAGTGCCGAGAAGCTGTCGTCGAAGACGAACACGCTCGGCTTCTTCATGAGTGCGCGAGCGATCGCGAGACGTTGACGCTGGCCACCCGATACGTTCGTGCCGCCTTGGGTGACGGGCGCGTCGAGTCCGGCCTCCATCTCGGTCACGAACGACGCACCCTGCGCCACTTCGAGGGCGTGCCACAGCTCGTCGTCGGTTGCGGCGCCGTTCCCGTAGCGCAGGTTGCTCGCGACCGTGCCGGTGAAAAGGAAGCCCTTCTGCGGGATGAAGCCGATGCGGCTCCACAGCTCCGACTGGGCCATGTCGCGGACGTCGACCCCATCGAGCAGCACGCGCCCGCTCGTCACATCATAAAAGCGGGGGATGAGGTTCGCGAGCGTGGACTTGCCGCTGCCCGTGCTGCCGACGATCGCCGTGATCTGCCCGGGGCGGGCGGTGAAGCTGATGCCGCACAGGACCGGCTCTTCGGCACCGGGGTAGCGGAACTCGACGTCGTCGAACTCAAGGAGTCCGCTTCGGGTGGCCGGCACCACGGGTGCGGCCGGGTCGGCGATCCGCGGCGTGGCGTCGAGCACCTCGTTGATGCGCTCGGCGGAGGCCATGGCGCGCGGCACCATCACGAACAGGAAGCTCGCCATCATGACCGCCATGAGGATCTGCGTGATGTAGGAGATGAAGGCGGTGAGGTCGCCGATGAGCATGGCGCCAGCGGCGATGCGGATGCCGCCGAACCACATGGTCGCCACGAGCGTGAGATTGAACATGGCCATGACGGCCGGGAACGCGAACGAGAACGTCCGGCCGACAGCGAGCATCGTTTCCGAGAGGTCCCGGTTCGCCTCCTCGAAGCGCCGCTCCTCGTAGCGGGTCCGAACGAACGCACGGATCACGCGTATGCCCGCAAGCTTCTCTCGCATCACCTGGGTCACTCGGTCGATGCGCGTCTGCATGGACCTGAACAGCGGTATCAGCCTTGACATCGAGGCGGCGATCAGGAGCGCGAGCAGCGGAATGACCACGGCGATCAGTCCGGAGAGCGGCACGTCTTGGCGCAGCGCCATGATCACGCCGCCGATCGCCATGAGCGGTGCCAGCACCATCACCGTAAGAGTCATGACAACGAGCATCTGGACCTGCTGAACGTCGTTGGTGGTCCTTGTGATCAGCGATGGGGCGCCGAAGCGGTTCAGCTCGGCCAGCGAGTACTGCTGTACCTGCGCGAACAGTGCGTGCCGGAGGTCTCTGCCGAAGGACATCGCGGTCTTGGCGCCCCAATACACGCCCGCGATCGAGGCGACTCCGAGCGCAAGCGTCACAGCGAGCATCAAGGCACCCTCGCGCACGATGAACGTGGTGTCTCCCGCCGCAATGCCGTTGTTGATGATGTTCGCATTGAGCTCGGGCAGATACAGGTTCGCCATCGCCTGGACGAGCATGAGGCCCATGACGAGAAGCAACTGCGGGTGGTACGGCCGCAGGAAGCGAAGGATGCGGATCACCTGGCGTCCCCCCCCATATGGTCGAGTCCGCAGTGCCGGAGGACGTCGGCTCCTCGCTCGGCCAGCGCGACCGCCATGTTCGCGTTCACGGCCTCGAGCAGGCGTGTGAGCTCGGCCTGGTCCGTCTCGGAAAGCGAGCCGAGGCTCAGTTCCAGAACCTCGAGGACGATCTCTCGCATGCGTGCCGCGCGGGCCCTGCCCTCCGGGGTGAGGTGGACGCGCATGACCCGTGCGTCGTCGGTGTCGGCGCGGCGCTCCACAAGTCCGGCGGTCTCCATGCGCTGCATCATCGTGGTGACTGTGGGGCGGGATACGAGCAGCACCTCAGCCAGGTCGCTTTGTCGCATGCCGTCGGCGTGCGCGAGCGCGTGCAGGCATCCGGCCTGCGCGGGATGGGTCGCGTCTTGCGCCAGTAGCGAGGCCATGAGCCGGCGGTGCAGCATCATGGAGCGCTTGAATGCCCGCAGCGATGCGGTGGCGGAAGTCTCGCCCTCGGCTTGGTCGGGCTTGAACATGGGGTGAGGCATGCCCGCCTCCAAAAGTTAGTCAGCTAACAGTTAGACAGCTAATCTAGCAGCCGGACCGTGTCGCCGCAATACGTTTCGGGGAAGGTGAGTGCGCTACACTCGGACGTGCTCCCAGCCGAAGAGGAGGGCACGCATGGACAAGGAGTTCATCGTCGCGGAGATCACCACGGCGATGCGCGCCCACGACAAGCCGCGTCTTTCCATTCTGCGGCAAGTGAAGAACGAGATCGACATCAAGGAGAAAGACGCCGGCCGGGCGCTTGCTGAGGCGGAGGTCGTGGCCGCCGTGAAGAGGGTGATGAAGCAGACCGCCGAGACGCTCGAGGGCTCCATCAAGGCGGGCACGAACGAGGAGCGGACCGCGCTGCTGGGCGAGCAGGTGGCGATCCTCGCGGGTTATCTGCCCGCACCTGTGACCGGAGATGCCCTCTCGGCGATCGTCGCACGCGTGCTCGAGGACAACGGCTTCTCTGAGAAACGAGAGACGGGTCGCGTGATCGCGCTTGTGACCGAAGCGTGTGGCGGAAACTGCGACAAAGCCGAAGTCGCGCGGCTCGTCGGCACGAAGCTGTCGTAGGGGTGCACACGATGCGCCGTGAGGCCTCGAGAAGGAAGGAGCACGCGTGACGAGAGGGTTCACGCTCGCACTGCTCACAGTCTCGCTCCTCCTCGGCGTGGGTTGCGTCCGGCCAGGGGGACCGGAGGGTGGGTCCGACGCGGGCAAGCGGGCGGTCGAAGGGCAGCTGAGCGCAGGTGACCTTCCGTCGGAGCCGGGCCATACGTGGGACGTGGGCTGGTACCTGGGCGTGGAGCCGCTTCCTGTCGAGATGTCCGTGAACGGACCATGGATCTTCCCCGCCGCGGCTGACTGGCAGATCAGTACGAACGAGATCGTCGAGCCTGAGGCGGTGCCGGAGATCGAAGTCTTCTCCGGGTATGACTTCATCGTCAGGACCGAAGAGTTCGGCGAGGAGGTCTACCACCCCCGGCGGATGACCGGCGAGTGGATGCTGCAGCTCGGCCGGATCTCCGTGTCGGGCGACACCGCCGTGGCCGAGCCGTACGCCGAACCGCTCCGGCTGTGGCCGCTCAGCTTCGATGTCGGCGACACGTTCATGGTCCTCGCGGGAGAGAATTTCCGCGTGGACGCGGAAGTCGTCGCGCAAAGCACGGCAGTGGTCCCGGCAGGTGAGATCGAGGACACCTACCTGGTGCGTTTCGTCTACACGCCGATCACCGAGGGCTCGATCGACGGAACGAACTACCACCTGCTCGCCCCTGGAGTGGGGCTCGTGGGGATGTTCTCGGTGGCGTCGGGGGACGAGGCGAGCGGGTTCACGGCGTTGGACGCCGCCAGCGTGCTGATCACCTTGCCCGAGAGGCGCTAAGGCTGCGGGCCGGACGTGGGACCGGGTGCGCGGTCCGGGGTCTCACCCGCGATGGGGTCGCGGAACGCCGCATGCCAAAAAACGCGGTCGGCCAGCACGAGGGCGGTGCCGATTCCCAGATAGACCGCGCCGAGAATCCCAGCGCCGATCTGGTCCGGGTGGACCACTATCCTGCGCAACACCATGCCGCCGCCCATCATCAGCCCGACGAATGCCCACGAGCGTACGGAGAAGAAGCCGAAGAACCACGAGCGGCCGCGCGAGACGATCCGGGAGACAGCCTTGGATGCGACGCGCTCGAGCAGATAGCGCGACTTGAGCATGCCGAGCGCGAGACCGGCGGCCAGCGCCCACGCGTGCCAGGACCGCCCCTGCACGTACCCGAAGCCGCGGACGAGCAGGATGGCGGCCCCGATCAGCCACATCATGGCGGCAGCCGTGATCTGGACGCGCGCGCCTGCGATCGGCCATGCGGTGAGGCGTGAGGTAAGGGATGCCATCGGTTCCTCTCGGGCGAGAAGGGGCATGCAGTGCTGAAGTGTTCTGCAACAGGTCTGCCATCCGTCGATGACCAACGGCTATGATTGTACGCGGCAGGCGTCAGAAGAGGAGGATGCGGTGGATGCGAAGCAGCAGGTTCTCGATGCGATGAGGGCGGCCGGCAAGCCGGTCAACGCGAGTACGCTCGTGCAGATGACCGGTCTGGAGCGTGTCGACGTGGACAAGGTGATGACCGCGCTCAAGAAGACCGGCGAGATTGAGTCGCCGGTGCGCTGCATGTGGCAGCCGAAGGCCTAGTCTGTCTCTTCAGGCAGCGGCCTTCCGTCTGAGAGCCACTGCGCATCCAGTTCGCCCCCCGAGTCATTGGTGACGGCCTCGTTCTCCAATGAGACCGCTTGCGGTGGGGCACGGTCCCATCCGTACGGGGACATGATCACGGCGGGAGGGAGTGGAGGTCTTCGGTGACGGATGCCCACTGGCCCATGGAACTCACATGCCCGGTGTGCGACGCGCCGCTCACCGCCGGGCCGGGCGTGCTGCGCTGTGCCGCGGGCCACTCGTTCGATATCGCGCGTCAGGGCTACGTGAACCTGCTGCCTCCGAATGCACGCATCGGGACCGCGGACACGCCGGAGATGGTCGCGTCTCGAGACGTGTTCCTTGCATCCGGACACTACCGGCCGATCGCCGAGCGGGTCGCCGAACTTGTCGCCTTGGCCGCGGGTGAGCGGCCGGGGATCATCGTCGAGTCTGGTGCGGGCAACGGCGAGTACCTCGCCGCAGTCCTGGAACGCATGACCACGCGCTTGGGCATCGCGTTCGACATATCGAAGCACGCGTGCCGCCGGGCCGCGGGCGCTCATGAGCGGATGCGCGCCGTCGTGTGTGACGCATGGGGCCGCCTGCCTTTGCGAGACGGCAGCGCTGCAGCCGTCATGAGCATCTTCGCCCCCCGCAACCCAGTCGAGTTCGCACGGGTGCTCGCAGGCGGGGGTGCACTTGTGGTCGTCACCCCAACCGCCGAGCATCTTGGTTCGCTGGTTCGGGGACTCGGCCTGGTGAGGGTGGACCCGCGAAAGGACGAGCGGTTGGAGGCGCAGCTCTCGCCGCGCTTCGGATGCGTCTCATCCGAACACATCGAACGGCGCCTCACATTGTCCCGTGCGGAAGCGTTCGCCGCTGTGGCGATGGGTCCCAGCGCTCGGCATCACCCGTTCGAGCGGTCGCAGGAGGCGTTCGGTGCCGTGCCCGAGTCCCTCGAAGCGCTCTTGTCGGTCCGCATCAGCGTTTGGCGTACGCTTTTGTGACCTGCGACACCGCGGCCCAGCACGACACACCTGTACCATCATCGCCACGTATCCTTCCGGCAAAGGAGACTGTGGCTATGAGCTGCCCTCGAAGCGGCGGTTGCGTGTTCCATCAAGCGGTCGAACCGAGCGTCGTCAAGCGGGTCCGGTACGCGTCGGTGTTCTCGTACTGCCGCGGTGGCGGGCACGAGGAATG
The DNA here is from genome assembly GCA_021850085.1 of Actinomycetes bacterium. Classification (GTDB taxonomy): domain Bacteria; phylum Actinomycetota; class Coriobacteriia; order Anaerosomatales; family Anaerosomataceae; genus UBA6100. The sequence goes on from JAJZRZ010000034.1 coordinate 6,694, forward strand.
CGCCCTGTACCGCACGATGGCCGTCGGTGGCGACATCCGGTACAACCTAATGCCCGACGGCACGGTCGGTGACTACCGAGATGAGAGATCCCTCGGGCACGGGAGGCGGTTCCTGATCATCGAGGACTCCCCGGTGTTCGCGGCGCTCGCTTCCAGCACGATCAACTCGAACTTCAACGGCGCGCAGGTGGTCCGCGCGGCGTCGTTTGAAACAGCGCTTGCCGAGCTTGCGGGAGACTGGGCGGCCATCGTGTGCGGCTTCGGCATCGGCGGCGGCAAGACGGCGCACGACGTGCGCCGGCACACCGAGGCGCCGATGGTCATCCTCACCGGGCGGCCCGACCATATCGAGCTGCCGCGGGGTGCCACGAGGGTGAACAAGGGCGACGGCCCGGAGGCCCTCGCGAAGGCACTCAGGGCCTGCCTCAGCTAACGGCGGCGGCCCCTGCCACGGCTCGAACTGAAGACGGTCCTCGTTTGGCGCTTCGCGGTGCGCTCCGCGCTCGGCACGAGCCGATGGTCGACGTATGAGAAGCCATCCGCGTCGTGGCAGTCGAGCACCGAGCCGATCTTGACTTCGATGTCGCGAAGCATCTCGTGCTCCTCGGGGGCGAGCAGGGACACGGCCGTGCCGCTCTTGCCGGCGCGAGCCGTACGGCCGATGCGGTGCACGTAGTCCTCGGCCGTGTTCGGCAGGTCGTAGTTCACCACGTGGCTCACGTCGTCGATGTCGATTCCACGGGCCATGACGTCGGTCGCCACCAGGACCCGGCAGCGGCCGGCCTTCAGGCTGTCGAGCGCGCCTTGGCGCTGCGACTGAGACCGGTCACCGTGGATCGCAGCACTCTTGATGCCGTTTTGGTGCAGCACTTTGGCAACCCGGTCGGCCCGGTGCTTCGTGCGCGTGAAGACGATGACCCTGTCCAGCTCGTTCTCGCGGATGAGGTGCACCAGCAGCTGCGCCTTCTGCTGCGTCCCCACGGGGTACACCCGCTGCTCGATGGCTTCGATGGGCGTGGTGGCCGGAGCGACCTCGATGCGTACGGGGTCAGCCAGCGTCGAGCTGACGACGCGCAGCACCTCGGTGGACATCGTGGCCGAGAAAAGCAGGTTCTGCCGCTCGCGCGGTACGGCGGCGATGATCTTACGCACCTGCGGCCAGAAGCCCATGTCGAGCATGCGGTCGGCCTCGTCCAGCACGAGTATCTCGACATTCGAGAGGCTCGCGCTCTTCCGCTCCATCAGGTCGAGCAGGCGTCCGGGCGTGGCCACGAGCAGGTCCACGCCGCGCTTGAGCGCCTTGATCTGCGGCTCGTAACCCACGCCGCCGTACACGACCGCCACGCGGTGCCTCGTGCGCTTGGAGACCTCTGCGGCGACGCCTTCGATCTGTACCGCGAGTTCCCGGGTGGGGGTCACGACGAGCGCGCGAGGGCCGCCCGGCTTCGCGGGTATGCGCTGGAGCATCGGCAGCACGAACGCCGCCGTCTTGCCGGTGCCGGTCTGAGCGCAGCCGACGACGTCGCGGCCTTCCAGGATCACCGGGATGGCGGCGCTTTGGATGGGGGTCGGGCTCGTGTAGCCCATCGCGGCCACCGCCTCGAGAAGGCGGGGCTCAAGACCCAGGTTGTCGAAACTCAAGAAGTGCTCCTTCCTCGTGCGCCTGTCAGGTCGCACTGCGGGCAGACGCAGTAGTCCTGACAGATTCGCGAGGAAGATGAGGACGACCGAGTCTTTGGTTGCTGCCACACCCGGATGGGTGAGCGTGTGTCATCGAGCATTGTAGCTGCTCATCGAACAAGAAGCGAATTGCGTGCCGCGCAAGTAGCTGGGCGAGGCGGCCGCGGGGTAGGATGTAAGCAGGTGCGGCATCACCGTCAGGAAGGTCTTCATGGCCGAGTCGACGATCACCCTGCGACTCTTCGGTGCGCTTCATGCGCTTCGGCGCGAGCGAGGCCTGCCCACCGTGCTGAAGGTGGATGTCCCTGAATCAGGCATCACGGGCATCGAGCTCGCCGAGTCGCTCGAACTGCCGGTCGAGCAGATCGAGGGGCTGTTCTGCAACCACACCGTGCGCCCGTTGCGATGGATGCTGCGCCCAGGCGACCACGTGGCGTTCGTCCCGCTCGGCACGCCGGGCCCGCACAGATTCTTCCTCGGCCTCTATGGCGCCGGACGTGGATCGGATGTCAATTCGACTAACGGTACTTCCTGATTCCGCCAGAAGCGCGAGAATCGTAGACAGGTCGGCACTGTCACCGCATGCACGGCACGCAGTCGTGTCGGGTGACCGTTGAAGGGAGAGGGCGTATGCGCGACATCGTTCGGTTGGACATGGCGACCGGGCAGGTGACCCGGGAGCCGCTCCCCGAGAAGTGGGCGCGGTATGGAGGCCGGGCGCTCACTTCGGCGATCGTGTTCAGTGAGGTGCCCGCGGATACGGATCCCCTGGGTCCCGGCAACAAGCTCGTGTTCGCACCCGGTCTGCTCGCAGGCACGCCGGCGCCCAACGGCGGGCGCCTTTCAGTAGGTGCGAAGAGCCCGCTCACAGGCGGGATCAAGGAGTCGAACTCGGGCGGACAAGCGGCGAACGCGCTCGCCAAGCTTGGCATCGCTGCGCTGATCGTCGAGGGCAAGCCCGCGGATCCTGGCGCACGTTGGGCGCTCGTGCTCGAGGCGGACGGCTCGATCAGGCTGGAGCGCGCCGATGAGTGGGCGGGCTTGGAGAACTACGCGCTCGCCGATGCAGTCAAGGCCACCCGCCCGGCCGACGATCGCTACGCGACCATCACCAACGGCCCTGCGGGCGAGATGCTGATGAAGTCCGCTGGCATCGCCGTCTCGGACCCGCACGGCTATCCGAACCGCTTCGCGGGGCGCGGCGGCCTCGGTGCGGTCATGGGCAGCAAGGGCCTGAAGGCGATCATCGTTTCGGACAAGGGTCTGAAGATGGTCGAGAGCGCGGACAAGCAGGCCATGATGGCTGCCGTTCGCACATTCGCCAATGCGCTCACCACGCATGCGGTCTCAGGTACCGCGCTTCCCACTTACGGTACGAACGTGCTCGCCAACATCATCAACGAGGCCGGCGGCTACCCCACGCGGAACTTCTCCGAAGGGCGGTTCGAGGGCGTCGAGGGAATCTCCGGCGAGACCATGCGCGAGATCACCGTGCAGCGCGGCGGCAACGTCAAGCATGGCTGTCACACCGGCTGCGTCATCCAGTGCTCGCGGTACTACATGGACAAAGACGGTCACTACAAGACAAAGGGTCCGGAGTACGAGAGCGTCTGGTCGCTCGGAGCGGACTGCGGAATCGGCGACATGGACGCCGTGGCCGAGCTCGACCGCAAGTGCGGAGAGGTGGGAATCGACACCATCGAGGCTGGAGTCATGCTCGGTGTGTACATGGACTCCGGAGAGATCGCCTTCGGCGATGCGCGGGCGGCGCTGGACGCGCTTGACCAGATCGGCCGGGGCACGGAGCTTGGCCGGATCCTTGGCGACGGCGCCGAGGCGACAGGCATCGCGTTCGGCGTCAAGAACATCCCGGTCGTCAAGCACCAGGGCTTGCCGGCGTACGACCCGCGCCCGATACAGGGCATCGGCGTCACCTACGCCACTTCGACGATGGGCGCTGACCACACTGCCGGCTACACGATCACCAGCAACGTACTAGCGGTGGGGGGCACCGTGGACCCGTTCGGCACCGAGGGTCAGGCGGCGCTCTCGCAGGGCCTGCAAATCGCCACGGCGATGCTCGACACGCTCGGCTTCTGCATCTTCGTGGCGTTCCCCGTCCTCGACATCCCTGAGGCCTTCGGGGCCATTCCCGAGATGGTGGCCGCGCACACGGGTCAGGCCAGTGACGTCGATGCGCTCATGGATCTGGGCAAGGAGACGCTCACCTACGAGCGGTTGTTCAACGAGCGCGCCGGTTTCACCCCGGCCGACGACCGCTTGCCGAAGTTCTTCTACGAGGAGCCGCTGTCCCCGCACGGCGCGGTATTCAGCGTCAGCGACGCGGATCTCGACAGCGTGCATGCGTTCGTGCCCGAGACCGCTCAGAGGCTCGGCATCGCGTAGCGTTCGGACACACGAGGGTCCCGTGGCGGAGCGGATGCGCGGCCACGGGACCCTGCGGAAGCGGAAAGGACGGAGCTGATGCGCGTCGAGGTGGTGCTGTTCGCGCACCTTTCGAGCTTCCAGCCAGACGGACTCGGAGGCCGGCATTCGCGCACCTTCGACCTTGAGGACGGCACCACCATCGCAGGTGTGATCGCATCGCTCGGCCTGCCCGACCAACCCAGGGTCATCTTCGTGAACGGCCGCCACGCCCCCGAGTCGCAGGTGCTGCACGAAGGCGACCGTCTCGCGATCTTCCCGCCAGTGGCGGGGGGCTAGCATGCCGGATGCGACTGACGCACAACTGCGGAGCCGGCTTCACGCCAGCCGCGTGCTCATCATCGGATGCGGCGGCCTCGGCAGCAACGCGGCCGAGATGCTCGTGCGCTCCGGCGTCGGCCATCTGGTGCTGGTGGATTCCGACGTGGTGGATGAGACCAACCTCAACCGCCAGTTCTACTTCCGCGATCAGGTCGGCATGCCCAAGACCGAAGCGCTGGCCGCCAACCTGCGCAGGATACGGCCCGGCGTGGGGCTCACGCTCGTGCAGGAACGCGTGGATGCTCGAACGCTCCCGGACTTGCTGTCAGGCGTGGATGCGGTGATCGAGGCCGTGGACACCGCCGAGGGCAAGGCCATGGTCATCGCCACATGCATGGAGGCCCGTCCCGGCCTCCCGCTCGTGAGCGCCTCGGGTCTGGCGGGACACGGTTCATGCAACGCGATCGTCACGGACCGGATCGCCGAGAACCTCTACATCGTCGGGGACCTGCGAAGCGACATCCGCGACGGGTTACCGCTGTTCGCATCGCGCGTCATGGCAGCCGCTGCCGCTGAGGCGCATGCGGTCACGCGTGTCCTGCTCGGCGACCCTGAACCCTGAAGCAGGCACCCATCGCGCCATGCCGCGGCT
>JAJZRZ010000035.1 GCA_021850085.1 Actinomycetes bacterium
AATCCCGTTCGCGGTTATGACGACGTCGAAGCTGTCCTTCTCCTCGGCGACAGCGGCTTCGCCGCCACCGGCCGCGGCAGCAACAACAGCGACGGGAGCGGCCGCAGACACGCCGAAGACCTCTTCCATCTCCTTGACGAGCTCGGCGAGCTCGAGGGCAGGAGCGGACTTGACCCACTCGAGAATGTCTTCACGCTTGAGATCAGCCATTTTCTTACGAACTCCTTCGTTGTCCTGGATCGTGGCGACCTTCGCCCGTCCGTTTTCTCTTACCTGGTTCAGGCGGCGGCCTTCTGATCGGCCACAGCCTGCATCGCGCGGGCAAGCGCGCCGGCTGGCGCGTTACACATCGCCATGAAGCCGCGAACGGGATTGAGCATCGCACCCATGAGTCTCGCGATGAGCTCCTCGCGAGACGGCAGCGCAGCGATGGCCTTCACCGCATCCGCGGAGATGACCTGTCCGTCGATGAAGGCGCCCTTGAAGGCGAAGACCTTGCGGTCCTTCCCAAAGGCCGTCAGGGCCTTTGCGGCGGCCACGGGGTCGGTTGGGGTGAACACGAAGACCGTGGGCCCGGCAAGGAACTCATCCATGTTCGGCAGATCGAGCTCGCGGATGGCGATCTGTGCGAGCGAGTTCTTATAGACCGTCGCCTCGCCTCCCGCGTCGCGCAGGGACGTCCGCAGGACCTTCATGTCCTTGACGGTGAGTCCTCGGTAGTCGGCAAGGATCATGCCGCCGGACTCGGCCACGCGTTCCTTGATCTCAGCGACCAGTCTCTGCTTCTCGGTTGTGGGCATTCGCACACCTCCCTTCGCATCCACGCGCGACACGCCTGGCAGGCCGTGTCGCGGGGCTACACCCCTAAACGACGTGGCCCCCGCCTGTGTGAGCGGAGGCCACGGTCGTCATCGAGCGCGCGAGGCGCTCGGCTGAAGTCTCGTTGCTCCACCTCGGCGGGCGGAACCGGGCTCGGTTCCCTTAAGTCCCGGATGCCTCCGGGCACCTGCTGTCTACGGCAGCGGTCGTGCGCGGGTTTTCAAATGACGAACGCCGGTGATGATATCCGCTTCTGTGTGCGCGCGCAACTTCTGCTCCGAAGCTCATGCCTCTTCGAGCAGACCGCGGGTCTTGAGCGGGTCTACCTTTATGCCGGGACCCATCGTCGTCGAGATCGTGATCGACTTGATGTAGCGACCCTTGCTCGTGGCCGGCTTCGCGCGGAGGATCTCATCGAGCAGCGCGCTGTAGTTCTCGATCAGGGCTTCGGGCGTGAACGACTTCTTGCCGATGCCCACGTGCGCGATCCCGTACTTGTCAGCGCGATACTCCACGCGTCCGGCCTTGAGCTCCTTGACCACGCGCGCGACGTCCATGGTGACGGTGCCGAGCTTGGGGTTGGGCATGAGCCCGCGAGTCCCGAGTATCTTGCCCAAGCGCCCGACCTTGCTCATCATGTCCGGCGTGGCCACCGTGGCGTCGAAGTCCAGGAAGCCGCCGGCTATGCGCTCGACGAGGTCGTCGGAGCCCACGACGTCCGCCCCGGCCTCCTCGGCCTCCTTGGCCTTCTCGCCCTGAGCGAACACGGCGACGCGCACGGTCTTGCCCGTCCCGGCGGGAAGCGACACGCTGCCACGGACCTGTTGGTCCGCCTGACGGGTGTCGATGCCAAGGCGGAAGTGAACCTCGACGGTCTCATCGAAGTTCGCCGGCGCGATCTCCTTGGCGAGCTTCAGGGCCTCGAGCGGGCCGTACAGCCGCTCGCGGTCGACCGCGGCAGCGGCCGCGGTCATCTTCTTTCCTCGCTTCACAGTTCCTCCTCGTGGTCATGCGGGCAGCGAGTGCCCTCCCACATCGACGCCGGGGCCCGCATCGGCCCCGCGCGGCCTACCCTTCTACGGTGATCCCCATCGAGCGCGCGGTACCCGCGATGATCTTCATCGCCCCCTCTACGTCATTGGCGTTGAGGTCCGGCATCTTGGTCTCTGCGATCTGACGGAGTTGGTCTTGCGTTATCGAGGCGACCTTGGTGCGGTTGGGAGCGGCAGAGCCGCTGTCGATGCCGACCGCCTGTTTGAGCAGCACGGCCGCCGGCGGGGTCTTGAGGATGTACGTGAAGCTGCGGTCCTCGTAGACCGTGATCTCCACCGGGATGATCGTGCCGATCTTGTCCTGCGTGTCAGCATTGTACGCTTGGCAGAACTGCATTATGTTCACTTGGTGCTGGCCGAGCGCAGGACCGACCGGCGGTGCCGGGTTGGCCTGTCCGCCCGGGATCTGCAGCTTAATGAAGCCGACGACCTTCTTAGCCATCTTCTTGTGTCCGTTCTCATTCTTCGACACCTGAGGGTGCCGCTTTTGCTCTTCTCGATCCCATCGGCTCACGCCTTCGCGAGAAGCCCGGAGCGCATCTCTCCGGCGCGAACGATTCGCCGAACGGTTACAGCTTGGCGACTTGGTCGAACGACAGCTCCACTGGGGTCTCCCGGCCGAAGATCGAGACCATGACCTTGATCTTGCCCTGGTCGGCGTTCACCTCGGCTATGGTGCCGTCGAAGTCGGCCAGCGGACCCGCAGTGACCTTGACCGGCATGCCCTCGGCGAAATCGGTGAGCGTCTTGGGTTTGGCCGAGGAGGCCACACGTCCCTTTATGCGCTCGACTTCCGCACGTGAAAGAGCAACCGGTTTTGCCTGCGCACCGACGAAACCCGTCACGCCGGGGGTGTTGCGGACGACGTACCAAGAGTCGTCGTCGAGCTCCATCTGCACGAGGATGTACCCGGGGAAGACCTTCTTCTCGCTGGTGACTTTGCGGCCGCCCTGCTTGATGTCGGTGACCGTCTCTTTTGGGATGAAGACGTCGAATATCCTCTCCTGCATGTTCATCGACTCGATCCGATGTCGCAGGTTGGTGGCCACTTTGTTCTCGTAGCCCGAGTAGGTGTGTATGACGTACCACTTCTTGGCCATGCGCCGCTACCTGCCGATTCCCGCGATCAGATCGATGAACACGAACGAGGAGATGTTGTCGACGATCAGCGTGAACACCATGAAGAACGCCAGCGTCACCAAGACCACCACGCTTGAGTTCACTACATCGTCGCGTGACGGCCAGATGACGCGACGCAACTCCGTGCGCACGTCCTTCAGGTACTTGCCGAAGCGGCCGAAGACGTTGGGTCTCGCGGTCCCACTCTTAGCCGACTGAGCCATCGTTGTACACCTCTTCTACCCCCGCAGGGGCGGTATCCTCGGCCGCGGGAGCCCGCGACTGTCACGTTCGTGGCAGGGCAGGAGGGATTCGAACCCCCAACATCCGGTTTTGGAGACCGGCGCTCTACCGTTGGAGCTACTGCCCTGTACAGCCAAAGCCCTTATACCGCAGCTTAGCGCGTCTCTTTGTGCAGCGTGTGCGCCTGGCACCACTTGCAGTACTTCTTCAGCTCGATGCGCTCAGGGTTGTTCTGCTTGTTCTTGTTCGTCGTGTAGTTGCGCCGCTTGCACTGCGTGCACGCCAGCGTGACGAGCGTCCTCATGAAGTTCCTCCTCACGGCCGCGCGCCTGACCTTCAAGCGGTCGGACGAGCGGTAGCGTAATCTAACACCCGCTCTTCGGCACTGTCAAAAGCACCGCACGCGGTCAAGCGGGCAAAGCGGGGCCTGACGTACCCGTCAGACCCCGCCATGGTTCACAGCGCGTGCTACTTCAGGATCTTGGTGACTCGGCCGGAGCCGACGGTGCGACCGCCCTCGCGGATGGCGAAGCGGAGGCCCTCCTCCATGGCGATGGGGCCGATGAGCTCGCCCCGGATCTCCACGTTGTCACCGGGCATGACCATCTCGGTGCCCTCGGGCAGATGCGCCACGCCGGTCATGTCGGTGGTCCGGAAGTAGAACTGCGGACGGTAGCCATCGAAGAAGGGGGTGTGGCGGCCGCCTTCCTCTTTGGTCAGGATGTAGACCTGGCCGAGAAACTCCGTGTGCGGAGTGATCGAACCGGGCTTGCACAGGACCTGGCCGCGCTCGATCTCGGTGCGCGCGACACCACGGAGCAGGACGCCCACGTTGTCGCCGGCCTCGGCCTGGTCGAGCAGCTTCCGGAACATCTCCACGCCCGTCACGACGGTCTTGCGGGTCTCCGGGTGGATACCCACGATCTCGACCTCATCGCCCACCTTGACCAAACCGCGCTCTACACGGCCTGTGGCGACGGTGCCACGGCCGGTGATGGTGAAGACGTCCTCGATGGCCATGAGGAACGGCTTGTCGGTCTCGCGGACCGGATCCGGGAAGTAGGCGTCGAGTGCGTCCATGAGCTCCTGGATCGACGGCGTCCACTGCGGGTCGCCCTCGAGAGCCTTGAGCGCCGAACCACGGATCACCGGGATGTTGTCGCCGTCGAACTCGTACTCGGAGAGCAGTTCGCGGACCTCGAGCTCGACGAGTTCGAGCAGCTCCTCATCGTCGACCATGTCGCACTTGTTGAGATACACGACCATGTTCGGCACGCCGACCTGACGGGCGAGCAGGATGTGCTCGCGGGTCTGAGCCATCGGACCGTCGGTGGCGGCGATGACGAGGATGGCCCCGTCCATCTGCGCGGCGCCGGTGATCATGTTCTTGACATAGTCAGCGTGGCCCGGGCAGTCGACGTGCGCATAGTGGCGCTTGACCGACTCGTACTCCACGTGGGCGATGGCGATGGTGATACCGCGCTCGCGCTCCTCCGGGGCCTTGTCGATCTGGTCGAACGGGGTGAAGTCCGCAAGGCCCTTCTCGGCCTGCGTCTTCGTGATGGCGGCGGTGAGGGTGGTCTTGCCGTGGTCAACGTGACCGATCGTGCCGACGTTCATGTGGGGCTTGGTGCGCTCGAACTTCTTCTTCGCCATGGGTCTCCTCCTCTGGGGGATCTTCTACGACCTGCCGGTCGCGGAAGTCCCGCCTCCGGCCCTGCGCACTGTCGATACCTCGACGTGGCAGTAATGGTACGCCTTCTCGTGTGCGCGTGGCGCGTGAAGCGCCTCGTCTGATGCCTTGGTAGCGGCGACTGGACTCGAACCAGTGACATCACGGGTATGAACCGTGTGCTCTAACCAACTGAGCTACGCCGCCGTTTCGCCGGCCCTTGTGGCCGGCGTTTCGTTGGTGGAGCCCACAACCGGACTTGAACCGGTGACCTCTTCCTTACCAAGGAAGTGCTCTACCGACTGAGCTATGTGGGCAGAAAAAGCCCCGTCACGGGGCAAGGTGTCGGTGGTGGGAGCGCTAGGATTCGAACCTAGGTAGGCATAGCCAACGGGTTTACAGCCCGTCCCCTTTAGCCACTCGGGCACACTCCCAACATTAAAAAAGCCGCGCTCTATCGCATTTTCAAGTTGCTTTGCCTCGATTGAGGCAGGTGGAATACTACTTCACGCGCTCAGCAGTGTCAACGAGCGGCACACGGTGCCGGGCGTGTCCAAGAACCAGCATCCCGAGATGCGAGATGTGCGAACTTGCGGTCTACCGCAATCGGGCGTACACGGCCCCGGCCGACCTGATGCCGGGCACCGCTGCCTCGACCTCGCTCATCGGAACGATCCGGTACCACGCGGAGCGCTCTCCGGTCACGACCGGCCGTGGCATGTACCGGTCGTTCGAGCGCTCGAACCATGCCCGCAGCTCGCGCATGGGTAGGACCCGCAGGTCATCTCGCTCCACGCCGAGTTCCGAGAAGAAGACACCGTCGGGACTCTCGAGAAGCGCGGCCACCTCCGCCTCTGGCCGGGCGACCGCCACACGGTAGTAGAGGAGCTCGTCCGCCATCGATGTGAGGATCCACCCCGGCGCGCGGGTGGTGGTGTCGGCGATGGCCTCGAAGGCGTACGACGCGGTGTCGTCACGGTAGAAGGTGAGTTCGCGCTCGGCGATACGCTCCGGGTCCGTGCCGCAATAGACATCGACCTTCACCTTCGCGGCGACAGGCCTGCTGGCCTCCGTGCGCCTGATGTCGATACCCATGGGATCTGAGCGCGGGGTGGCCGAAAGCGCGACGGCCACAGCGCCCTGCTGCTCCAGGTGCCGTTTGAGTATCCGCTTGCCCACTTCATGGATGAGCGCCGATCCTGACAGCATTCGTGACCCCCCTGCTCGATGCCCGCGTCAGCGCGCGAGCCTTTCGTCGGCGACACGCAACCGTCTGCTGAGCACCTCGAGCAGCCTGATCGCGATGGCCGGATGTGACTCGAGCAACGACTTGAAGTCCCAGCTCGACAGCATGAGGCACCGCGTCAGATCGATCGCCCTGATCGTGGCAGAGCGCGGCGCGCTGTCCAGCAGCGACATCTCCCCGAAGAAGTCACCTTGGCCAAAGGCGCCCAGCGCCAGCCCGTCCCGCTCGATCGCCACTCTGCCGCTGGTGATCAGGTAGAATGCTTGGCCGGGGGTGCCCTGTGTGACGATGATCTGCCCGGGCGTGTACGCGTGTTCCTGGGCGAGCGCCAAGATGCTTGCGATCTGGGCCGGCGTGCAGCTCTCGAAGATCGGAACCCGAGCAAGGAACTCGGCGTTGGTCATCGCTGCCTCCTGGTGTGTCGCGCCTCGCCCCCATGCTAGACCAACCTGCGGCCGCAGTGAAGCAGAAGCATCTCAAGGCCAGGGGTCAGGCGGCCGTAGGCATCCATTCCCGCTTGGTGCACAATTGCAGGCGGACGTGCCTGATGTGCGTATCGCGAACGGGAGATGCGGTGGCGCTCTTCCTCGGACTGTATCTCGGTCACATCCTGGGAGACTTCGTCTTCCAGCCTGGCCGGCTCGTCATCGCCAAGCGCGAACGGTTGAGCGCGGCGGCCGCTCATTCGGCGATCGTGATGCTGTGCGGCGCGTTCGCGCTTGCCGGAGCGATCGCCCAGGCGTGGGCCGCAGTGCTCGCCTCGGGATTGGCCCACCTTCTCGTGGAGCAGCTCTCGATCGGTGCGCGAAGGAACCCCGACTCCACCGGCCTGACGGTCTTCTCGCTCGACCAAGGCCTCCACGTAGTCTCGCTCGCGGTGATCGCGATGGTCTTCGGGACGACCGAGCCGTACGTCCTCGCCATGTGGCAGGTGAGTGTGACGACGCTCGCAACGGTGTGCGCCGTGACCACGGTGGCCTTCGGAGGGTCCATACTCGTGTTCGAGGTCCAGGCCACACGCGCTCGGCAGCAGGCCGATGCCTCCGTGCTCGGCCTCGATCTCTCGCGCCTGTACGGAATGGCCGAGCGTGCCGGGGCCCTGGTGCTGGCCCTGGTGACGCCTCTTCCCGCCCTTGGTGCGTTGGCCTTCGCGCCGCGACTGGCTTACACGCTCACGCAGGAGCGCGAGCGCCGGGCGCACCATCTGCCTGCGGCGGCCATCGGCCTCGCACTGACAGCCGCCGGTTGGCTGTTCGTGACCCTCATCCCCGGCACCGCACGCTGAAAGGAACGACACGATGCCGCCCACGGCCTCTCGCGCCAACGATGCCCTCCTGCGCTACCTCGCCTCCGGCGCGCTCGCCCTGGCGCTGTGGAGCATCCTCCAGCGCATGCCCTTCTATCCCGCTTGGCTGGGACTGCTGCTTGCGGCGGGCGTCGGCGCCGTGGCACTCTTTTCGCCGGGCAACGCCTCCCTGATGTTCGTGGGTATCGTCTCGCTCCCGGTCATCGCCGCCGAATTCGTGGCCGGCATGCTGTTCCTGATCGGCGGACTGGTGGCCACGCAGTACCTGAGCATGGGCCGCGCGACCGGCTTCCTCGTCGCCGCGATCGGCGTCGCTGCCGTCCCGCTCCACGCCGAGTGGGCTGCTGTGGCCCTTGCCGGATACCTGCTGGGAAAGGGGCGCGGCGCGATCGCGGCCACGGCCATGGGCGTCTCTATGATCGCCACTGGCATCGCGCTCGGTGCGCCGCTCGTCGGGACTTTGGCGACTGGGAGCGCCTCACCCGGGATCATGGCTCTGTCGAGCCCCCCGGCTGACCCGCTGATGTTCGGCTGGCTCGTTCCGGCCCTGCAAGCCGCGGATCCCACTGCCGTCGCCGCGGCGGTCGGCTCTGTGAAGAACCCTGTTGTGGTGGGCGCTCAGATCGGATTATGGGCGGTCGCCGGAGCCCTCGGTGCGCTTGTGTCGACCTCGCGTTCACCGCTGTCGCGGCTGGCCGGGGTCTCGGCGGCAGTCACGCTGCTCGGCGCGGGCCACATCGCGCTTCAAGTCGCGCTGGACGGACCGGTGCCCCTCTCCACACTCCTACTCACGTTCGGCGTCTCGCTTCCGCTCGCGCTGCTCGGCTCAGCAACCGAGATGTGGGTGTTCCCGATTCGACGCATGGGGCCGCGTAAGGCCCACGCCGCGCGCGAGCGCGATGTGGACGAGCTGCTGCGTGTCATCGCTTCGGCCGAAGACGAGTTGGCCAACCGCCATAACACCGAAGCCGTCGTGCTCATCACCGACATGAAGTCGTTCTCGTCGATGACCGAGGAGCTCGGCAGCATGGGTGCGGCCAAGATCGTCCAGCGCCATCGCGACCTGCTCCTGCCCATTATCGCCAAGCACAAAGGGACAGGCGCTCCGACAGGAGGCGACGGCCTGGTCGCCTGCTTCCGCTCACCCGCCGACGCCGTGGCGGCAGCGATCGAGATGCAGCGCGCACTCGAGGGATACACAGGCTCGGACCGCTCGCCGCACGAGCTCTCGGTCCGTATCGGCATCGCCTCGGGTGAGGTGGTCGTGGATGGGCAGGGTGTGCCGTTCCTCGGCACGGCGCTCAATCTTGCGGCACGCGTGATGGACGTCGCCGACGGCGGGCGGATCATGATCACGAGCTACGTCTCGTCGGCTGCCACTCTCGACCCGGGTCAGATCTTCCGGCACGGAGACTTCAAGCTGAAAAACATCGCAGAAGCCATCCCTGTTTCGGAGGTGCTTTGGCGCGAGCAGATGACGCCGCAGGAGATCCGAGCGTCCTAGCGGGGGGCGGGCATCTTGGCCCCTGCGTACAGCGGCCCGGAAGGCCTGGCCGCGTCAGTGGTGATGGAGCCGGCGATGGGACTCGAACCCGCAACCTGCTGATTACAAATCAGCTGCTCTGCCAATTGAGCTACGCCGGCGGCTCGCCCATTGTAGACGCTGGATACGCAGCGTTCCACTCCTAGCAGGCGCGGCACAGCTCGATCTGGAACTCGATCTTGCGCTTTATCCGCTGCAGCGCGTTGTCCACCGACTTGACGCCGCGGTCGAGCACATCGGCCACTTCCTGATAGGACTTGCCCTCCACGTAAAGCCGGAGAACCTCGGTCTCGAAAGGTGACAGGACCTGCAAGAAGCCCTCACGGATGCTCACTGTCTCCCAAACCGAGATGACGATCTCGGCTGGATCGCAGACCTCTCTGGCAGCGAGGATGTCCGCCAGCACACGGTCGCCCTCCTCCTCCATCGTGGCGGAGCGGCTGAGCGAGACGTAGCTGTTCAGCGGCGAGTGCTTCTGACGGGTGGCCGACTTGATCGCGGTGATGAGCTGGCGCGTGACGCACAGCTCGGCGAACGACCGGAAGCTCGTCTGGCGCGCGGGATCGTAGTCGCGGATGGCCTTGCACAGGCCGATCATGCCTTCTTGGATGACGTCGTCCCGGTCCGCGCCAGCGAGGAAGTAGGAGCGCGCCTTGCAGCGCACGAATCCCCGATAACGCGTAACCAGCGCCGACGTCGCGGCCTCATCGCCTTGCTGGGCTGCAACGATCAGCGTGATCTCGTCGCAACGGTCGAGCCTGTTTCGCGAGTCCCCCAGTGTCTTGTACAATGCGCCATTCCCTCCCACGAAGCCCCCCGGTCTCGAGGGGGAGGAATGCAGCGTGCCGGCGCCGCGCTATAGGTGGAGCATCACGAGCATACCATCGGCAGGATGCCTGTCAATTCGTTTGCGGGAACCTGAACGAGCCTGACCGACGGTTGCCGAGGAACGCTGATCCCCCTACCGGCTTTCGGGACCGCCGCCCCTTGCCCACCGTGCGAGGCTGTCGCTCACATCGGGCGCGATCCTGCGAGACAGCGGCACCGTCCGGGGAGCGCGCGCTGCCTCGACCCGTCCGGCCGCCTCGGCTGCCATTTCGGCCGCAAAACGTGCCGACGACAGGATCGAGACCGTCCCGCCGACAACCGTCTGCCGCGTGGCTGTATCCGAGGTGACGACCAAAGTCGGCTCGCCACGCTGCCTGAAGCGCCGTGCCAGACCCTCGATGACTTGGTCGGCGCTCGTCTGGTGAGGCGAGAAGATGACCGTCAGTCCGCCCACATGATGAGGGCTTCCGTCCGAGTCAGGATTGGCGCCGCCATCGAACACCACGATGGTCCGCGGCCCGCCTTGAGCGAAACCAGCGAGGTCTGCCACAAGCCGGGCACGGGCTCCATCAATGTCGCTGTCAACGGCGGACGCATAGGCCGGATGCGCGTGCAAGAGGTTGTAGCCGTCGACGATGACGTGCCTGCGGCTCACCGGCCCCGCCTCACCCATTCGAAAGCCAGCACCGTGGCCGCCTGCGCGACGTTCAGGGAGCCCACCCATCCGGCTACGGGTATCGAGACGAGAAAGTCGCAGCGTTCGCGCGTCAGGCGTGCAAGCCCGCTGCCCTCGGCACCGAGCACGAGCGCGAGACGGCCCTCGAGCGGAGCCTCCCACAGACCGGCCTCGCCGTTCTCGTCCGCGCCCGCGACCCAGTAGCCGGCCGCCTTCAGGACCTCGAGCGCCTGCACGATGTTGGAGACCTGCACGATGGGGAGGTGCGCGGTGGCACCAGCCGACGCCTTATGGACGACCGGACCCACTTGCGCGGCGCGCTCCCGTGGGATGATCACCGCATGAGCTCCGGCGACCTCGGCGGACCGGATGACCGCGCCCAGGTTGCCCGGATCGGTGACATGGTCGAGGACGACCACCAGCGAGCGGGCTGGATTACGGACCGCGTGAATGACTGCATCGAGCTGAGCATACCGGAAGGGTTCGGTGAGCGCGATGACGCCCTGGTGCGCGCCGCGCACGCTCAGCCTGTCGAGCTCCTGACGCGGAACCTCCTCGACCCGCACGCCGGCCTCGGTCGCACGCCGCCGGATCTCGTCGAGCGACGGGTGCGCCTTCAGGCCGGATGCGAAGGTGACGCGCTCGAGCCGCAACCCGGACCGCAACGCCTCTAGGACGGCATTGCGGCCTTCGATGTGCTCGGCCATCACAAGACTACCCGGCCCGGAAGACCACGCGTGCGCCCTGTGATGTGTCCTCTATGGTGAAGCCGAGTGCACCAAGCCCATTGCGAACAGCGTCAGCAGCGGCCCAGTTCCGCTCGGTCCGCGCCACCGAGCGCGCTGCGAGCAGCGCGTCGACCGCGGCCTGCGTGTCGTTTCCCATGTATCCCGCGAGGTCGCGCGCGAGCTCGAGCACTGCCGCAGGATGCTCGCCGCCGCGGTCGACGACATGCGTCACCTCTACGCCCAGCACGCCGAGAAGCGTCCTCAGCGTGTCGGCTGCTTCATCGAGACGGCCCGCGTATCGCGCGTTGTCTCCGATACCGTGCCGCTCGAGAAAGCTGTTGAGAACACGCACCAGGTCGAAGAGAGCCGCCAGCGCACCGGCGGTGTTGAAGTCGTCGTCCATCGCCATCTTGAACGCCTCGCGTGCCGCACCCGGTGCGGCCTCCAGCGCCTCGGCGGCAGCCTGCGTGGGCTCGGTCTTGTCGGAC